>JABDDT010000041.1 GCA_013287475.1 Bacteroidota bacterium | reverse complement strand
CGGAGATGGTCCTCTCAGAAAATTCTGTGAGTCAAAAAAATTGGAAGTCAGGGGTATAATCTGGCTGTTCGATACTTTTCTGAATAAGCAATTGATTATTCATGCTCATGCGGTTGAAAAAATGAAACAACTTTTATTTATTAATAGCCGGATGCCAAGAGAGGAATGCGAAAAACGGATTAAGGAATGGTTGAAAGCTCTTTAGGGTTGTTATTGTTGATTTGTTTTTTACTCTAAAACTGCCCCGTAAGGCAGCCTTTATTTTATTGTGTCGGGAAAAGGCATATTTAATAATCGCTGCTCCCTACAAATAGAACAATAAAGTATTTCCACATTTTCTGGATATTTAAAACGGTCTAGATCCCTCGGAGCATTTACGTTTGCCATAGGAAAATGTTTTTTTTTCTCTCTATATGACAAAGCCCAGCCCAATTTGTTGCCATCAATAATTGGAACTATATCGGCATTAAGTTTAACATCATGTATCGGACAATAATTGAATACAGAATAGACTTCACCAATTGTCGGCTGAGGAATATTTAAATCATTGAAAATCTTTTCAATCAATTGTTCCTGCCAGAAAAATAACCTATCTCGAAGGGGGAAGGCTTCATAAAGAGATAATACAAACTCTTTGTATTCGACCCTCCCAAATTTCTCTATGAATTTATATCGTATAAGGTCCGGAGACATTCGAATTGTTGCTTTTTATTAGTACTAAATTAAGAATTAAATAACTACTATAGTTTTAGAGTTGCCCATTTTAGGTTGTTCGTTTGAGAATAAAACATGTACTTTCCCAATACGTATTTTTTATTCTTGATATACATCAATTTGATTCTTTCTTGAAATACATTCAAAGCATTTTCGTTATTACTTTACAGCTTCTGATTGTTCATTATTGGGACAGAACATCAATAAGGCGGCCACCAAACAGACAAAGCCAAATGATCCCCCAGACATAAAAATGGTTTTTAAGCCCGGAAAATGAACTTTATAATATCAATTCAAAAAAGAATAATGACACAAAGACTTTTCGCTATTATCAGTTTTTGTTTTATATGCATTCATATCCATGCACAAGAAAGAAAAAAGATAGTCAGGAATTATAATGAACACGATAATGGAAGAAATTTTATTGCGAAAAAGTTTACCTGGAAGGAAGTATTTTATGTGATTGGGAATGATGAAATTAGGGATGGTGAATACGCTCTGCTATCTCCAACCGGGAAAACATCGATTAGCGGGTATTATTCGTTGGGCAAGAAGGACAGTGTTTGGAAATATTTTAACAATAAAGGAATCCTCATTTGCCAGCAATGGTACAGAAATGGCGAAAAAGTAAAACTTTGGGAATTTTACGATGCGCAAGAAAACTTATCCTGGAGCTATGATTTTGATTCATCTTTTGCGCCTCTGAAACAACCTGAGAACACCATGCATGGATTTTATTATTCTTATCAAGACGATCAGGGAAATTGGACAAAAGAAAAACCTGATAAGCTACCAATACTGCTTAGTACAAAATTTAAATGGTTTGTCTTTCTTTTGTCAAATTTAACCTATCCGGACGATGCCGTCGAAAAAAACGAACAGGGAAAGACGACCGTTTCTATTATGGTCGATGAACAAGGACAAGCAATTAATTATGAAGTTGAAACCAGCTCAGGGTATCCTTCCCTCGATGAAGAATCCCTTCGTCTTGTTAAATTATATAATCCTGAATTTACGCCCGCAGAAAATAATGGTAAAAGAGTAAAATTCAAATTTGTACAAGATGTTAACTTCAAATTGGAATATCAATAGTTTTCTAAGTAACTAAAAATATAACCCTGTGAATTTACTATTTGTGTATGTACTTCATCCATTCATTGATAATTAATTACCTGGTATTTGATAATGGATGATTTAAAAATTGAATTAAAAAGACGGATATAGCGAATATGAATGGAACCTAAATAAATCTTTCTCTTTTAAACTTAAACCCAAACTAACATGCAAGCAAAATTTCGTTTTGTCGGTCTTTTTTTTGTCTTACCATTTTTTATGTCCTGCGCATCGAGTTATAAATCGATCAATCCGGAGACTTTAGAATATCATAATCACAGCACTAATGATAAGATCGAATTCTCTTATCACTATGATGTGCTGATAGAATCAAAAAATAAAAAGTATGCAAAACATGAGTTAAAAAATAATCTGAGCCTGGTGGCAGTTAAAATAACGAATCATACCGGCCACGATATAAATCCCATGACCGACGCAGTATTTTATATCGATGATAAACCAGCATATTTTGTAGATCAAAAAATAACAGAAGATAAGATAAAGCAGGGCGTACCCATTTACCTGTTGTACTTGTTGTTTGCTCCTGTCACTTTGAATACACCCGCCACCGCTGCTGATGGCTCACCGACTACAAACTCCTTCCCCATTGGATTAATCATCGGGCCTACCCTGACTGCGACAAATATGATTATTGCAGGTACGGGAAACAAAAACTTTAAACAGGAAATCGAACAATATGATCTTTACAAACAAGTTCATGATGGCGAAACGATGTATGCATTGGTTACCTTCAGTGATATCGGGAAAGATGAAATAACATTAAGACTAAAATAGTCATTCTGAGCGCAAGCTGGTTACCGGATTCGCTACAGCTGCTTTAATGGATTGGAAACTGATGGTGATTAAAGTAATCAGCACAACGGAAAACCCTGAAACAACAAATACCAGGGGTGATATATTTATCCGGTAAGCAAAACCCTGCAGCCAGTTATTCATTAACCACCAGGATGCGGGAAATGCGATGCACAATGCAATTAATACCAGCCTCAGAAAATCTTTTGAAAGCATGGCAACTACATTGCTTACAGAAGCGCCAATTACTTTTCTGATACCAATTTCCTTCTGCCTTTTTTGTGCAGTGAATGCGGCCAGACCAAATAATCCAAGACAGGAAATGATGACAGCGATGCATGCAAAATATTTTGATAATACAGCAACCCGTTGTTCAGAGGCATACAGTTTGTTATAATCATCATCTAAAAAAGTGTAATTAAACTCAAGGCCATTATTGAACTTGGAGAAGAGACTTTGTATAGCGGCAATCGCTTTTTCTTCGTTTCCCGCTTTTATCCGGATCAGCGTATAATCAGAATTCGGATTATACTCCAAAAAAGCCGGACTGATTTTATCGTACAAAGATTTAAAATGATAATCCTTTACAACGCCCACAATTTGTTTCTTTTTTCCCCACAACGAAACTATTTTGCCGATTGGATTTTTTAAACCCATTGTCCTGATCGCTGTTTCATTAAAAATTACACTGGAGCTGTCTGCGAACGCTTTCGAAAAAGCCCTTCCTGCTGCCATACGCAAATTCATCGTCTCAAAAAATTCATCCCCAACATCATTGCCATAATATTCTATTCCAAGATTCGGATCCTTACCTTCCCAGTCTATTCCGCCGCCTCCGTGTGATGCCTGTCCGAAGAAGTCTCCGCTTTCAGTCGTTGCACCGGTTACTCCCGGTAATTTTTTTATTTCTGTAAGAAACGGAGTAACACTATTCTTTAAGTTCCCGTCATTCGAAAAACGAATCACATTTTCTTTATTATAACCCAGATTGGTTGTTTGAATTAATTTCATTTCCTGGTAAACAACCAGCACTGAAACAATCAGCACAACAGAAATAGTAAATTGAAAAACCACCAACCCCTTACGTATCCAGCTTTCACCAGATGAAGTAATCAATTTGCCTTTTAAAATGGATACAGGTTTGAAATGAGACAAGTAAAAAGCGGGATAACTGCCTGCAATCAATCCTGTAATGAATGCGATTGAAATTGCTGAGATTATAAGTTTTGCAGAAAACTGAAGATCAAGATTCTTGCCCGTAATGTCCCTGAATGTCGGCAATAGTAATTTAACCAGAAACAATGCAATCATCAACGCCGCAAATGCCATCAATATGGATTCGCCCATGTATTGCAGTATCAAAGAACCCCTGCTTGCACCCACCACTTTTTTTATTCCAACTTCTTTCATCCGCCTTGATGCCTTCGCCGTAGACAAATTCATAAAGTTGATACAGGCAATAACAAGAATAAAAATGGCAATGATGGAAAACAGTCTTATGTACTCAATTCTTCCTCCGCTTATTTTACCATTTACAAAGTTGCCGTGCAAATATCTGTCTGAATATTTTTGAATGAAGATGTCCCCTTCCCAGTGAAGCAGATTTTTATCTCCGGGATAAAACTGTTTTATTTTTTCTTTTGTAAAATCCTTTATCTTTTTATTGAATGCATTGGCATCTGTCCCTTTCTTTAAAAGAAGATATGTATATTGATTATTACTCCCCCAGTTGGCAAGATCTTCTGCTTCTTTTGACTGATACATTTTGTAATTGAAAAACAAGTCAAACTGATCAGTTGCATTGGACGGCTGGGATTGAAACACACCGGATACAATGTAGGAACCGGTAAACTCTCCTTCGTCCCATGCAATCGTTTTACCGATGATATGATGCGTAGTGTTAAATAATTTCAATGCCATTTTATCAGACAACAACACCCCATATTTGTTCAATGCAAAACCATTTGCGCTGCCATCTATTATTGTATAAGAAAATACTTTGAAAAAATTTGGATCAATATATTGATCGCTTGCGTTAAAACTTTTATTGCCGACGGAAAGAATGCCTGTTTCCGCACGGGTTACTGTTGCATATTCAACTTCAGGCAATTCTTTTTGCATGTATTGCCCTAACAAACCCGGCGTAGAATGATAGGTATCGATACCACCATCAGCCATGGGTGCTGTTTTTATTACCTGATATAACCGCTTATCATTTGCATTATATTTATCAACGCTCAATTCGTCATTTACCCATAAAAAAATCAATAATACACAAGCTAAACCGGTTGATAAACCCAACAGGTTAAGCAGGCTGAACTGCTTATCTTTTATAAGATTCCTCCAGGCAGTTTTTACGTAATTACGAAACATGATTGTCAATTGTTAATTGTCAATTGTCAATTGAATTAATTCGGTCCTCCACATTTGGTTCTTTAGAATAAATTATCCGAATAGTTTCGAATTTAGAAAAGTAGCATTAACAATTAACAATTGACAATTAACAACTAACACAGTGCCAGCTTCGTGACGATCTGATTTTCAAAATGATCTAAAAAGCACCCCATGTGAAATTGTTCGGATATGATACAGGTCTGTGCGAAAATAGATTATTGCTTAAGCAATTCGGCTGTCCAACCCCGCACCCGACCAACGGGTTACTTTAATATTCATCTAGCTCAAAGTCGCTGTCATTATTATACAAAGTCGATGGTAGTTTTACCTTACGGGTTTTGATGATTAATGGTTAAATTGAATAACCATTTCAGTTATTTTATGCATCAGGCAATTAAATCCTTTATTTCCAAACAATCAACAGACAGGCAAGACATTCTTTCCAAACTTCATGAGATTATTCTGGAAAACGACTCTACGGTAGTAGCCGAAATAGATGTAATGATGGGCAAGGAAATGATAATGTATAAAAGCAGGGGCATGATGAAGTTTGCACTGGCCAGTGTAAAGGGCTATATGTCCTTGCATGTATTGCCTATGTATATGTCGAAAAATATTTTTGGGAAGTACCAGGCGCTTCTACCAAAATCAAAATTTCAAAAGGGTTGCATCAATTTTGAAAATGCTGAAGTCTTCCCTTTGCAGATTGCTCAACAACTGATAATTGAGTGTTCACCAATTGATCTGGTTGCTATTCGGGAAGCGCAGCTAAAGGAAAGGAAATCAAAATCGAAAAATAAAGGCGCCGCATAAAAGATGAAATCAGAAGCTGAATTATTAAAAATTGGAACAGGTTTATTGGACACTTCAAAGTACCAAAAAGCTATTGATGTATTTTCCGAGGTCATTGAAATTAATGCCGAAAATTCAGAAGCTTACGAATTGCGAGGAATCGCCAACTTTCGAATACTCAACATCGAAAATGCTATGACAGATATTTCGAAGGCAATTGCAATAAATCCAGGTAGTCACCAGGCATGGTTTAATAAAGGAGAAATCTTCAAGAAAAGAAAAAATTACAAAGAAGCTGAAATTTGTTATCTGGAGGCAAACAAATTATACCCTGATAGTTTGTTTTATTTGTCCGGCCTAATTCAAACAAACCACGCTCTAAAGAAATACGACGACGTTATCAGTTACTGCGATCAAATATTAAAGGAAAAACCGGAAGATTCTTTTTCTTATCGGTATAGGGGAATGGCATACGGTAAGAAATTGAATTATGAGGCCGCCATAAAAGATTATTTGAAACTTATAGAAATAGGAAAACGTGACGAATCGGTTTACAATGGTCTTGGCTATTGGTATAGCAAAATCGGTGAATTCAAAAAAGCCTTTAATAATTTAAGTATTTCTCTGCAGATGAATTCAACCCATCCATACGCTTTGGATAATATGGGGTATGTAAAGTATGCAGAAGGTAATTATAAAAAAGCGATGGAATTAATTAACAGATCATTGGACATTGATCCATCCAATTCTTACGCATACAAAAACAGGGCACTTGTTCACATTAAAGTTGGTGATAAAGAACTGGCATTACAAGATCTCCGAAAAGCAGAATCTTTGGGATATCAGGAAGAATACGGAAATGAAGTAACTGAATTATTAATCATGTTAAATCAATGAAAGAAATTATTTTGAGAGAGGCTATCTTATCTCATTCTAATCTTTGTACGCCCGCAATACAAAACGGTCATGAGGTTTGTGCATATGTTAGGCTTAAATTAAAGTTTGTTGACAGTAAAATAAAGCAATAACCCAAAACAGGGATGCAGTTATCAATGACATTAAAAATTATACCAACATCCAGCCTGTCGTACAGATAAGTGAAATTAAACAGGTGGGATACAATAACATAAAATAACTTCCATCACTTTATTTTACATCGTATTTTTCTTGTAAAAAAAGCAAGAGTGTTTCAGCGCGTTTATACATGTGAAAGAGCATGTCCAGGTAATTATTGATAAGTCCCTGCGTGGTGAGCACCATCTGCGAGTATTTTTTTAGAACAGCCTTATCTGTTGTCAGAACTCTCATGGTATCCGGCAATGGTCTCCGGCTAAAACTGCTGTCCTTATTCATGATCACCCTTATAAAAGACCGGTCAAAAATATCTTCAGCGGTAAAATACGCACGCTTCACTGCCTCGGAAAGCACATTTGCCTGACCTGAAGCCAGGTCTTTGAGAGGCCCGTAATAATTCATAATACTATCTGATACTCCCTGTCCGCTCATCAACCGGAGATTACCTGAAGTAAGCAACTGGCGAATGGTTCCATCGTTCCAATCCATAGAGGCGACATTTGAAGCATAACGGCTATTCAAAATATACAGTTGTTTTTCATCGTCCACTGTAAGCGGGGTTTTATTAAGTAATGCTGAAAACGTGTCGATGCCGGAAACTCTTCTCATGTTAACATCAATTATGTCCCTAAGCATAGCCGTGTCATTTTTCAGATCTGCAATCATGGATTGGACGTATTCTTTTTCCTTTGAATGATCCGTTAAATTCTCCCTGATGCTCTCCGCAAAAAATCCGAGGGTCACGGCAAGAAATATCATGATGAACTCCAGAACATACTCCTTAAAGTTTTTCTTTTCTACATTGGGGTGGTGATGGACTTCCATGTAACAGGTTCAGTTTTGGTGTAAATTATCGTATCATTAAAAATATGAAATGAATACGATTTCGAAACGGCGTATTCGAACAATAAATCCATAATCCGATCGCCAGGTACAACCATTGGAAGGTCTGATTTGGCCCTGCTAAGTAATTTCCCCAAATAGTCTAAATTTGAGGATCAGAATTATGAAAATCACCTTGTTATAATGTATGAAGTTTTTCAAAAATATATGGATTCCAAGATCCAATTGTGTCAGGAGCAGTCCGACTGGATAAGGTCGCTAAGCCTTGTGAGAAAACTTCGTAAACATCAATTTTTACTTCAGGCAGGGGATGTTTGCAAACAACACGCTTTTGTATCAAAAGGCTGCCTGAGAAGTTATTCAGTGGATAGCGACGGCGTGGAACATACAGTCAAGTTCGCTGTAGAAAACTGGTGGATAGGAGATCGCAATAGCTTAATGACCGGAGAACCGGCAATGCTTAATATTGACGCTGTGGAGGACTCTGAAGTTGTATTGCTTTCGACAAAGAATTTCGATCTGATTTGTCAAAAAATACCTGCTTTTAATGACATGGTTAATAATCTTTTGCAAAGTGCCTACAATGCATCACAAAATCGTATTCTCGCAAATATCAGTTTATCGGCAATTGAAAAGTATGAGCACTTTCTTCAACGATATCCGGATTTAGCACTAAGAATTCCACAAGGTATGATTGCATCTTATTTGGGTATGTCACCTGAAACACTTAGCCGTGTTCGTAACCAGATAATGTCAAGGTAATAAAAGATATTTCCACAAGCACCCTGCATGTCTGCTTCGTAATTAGCTAATGATAAATTCAACGTTTGCTTTCAGGTCTATCTCGTACCCAACTCCGTTTAGAATGGGTTCTGCACTGATATTGAAATCAGTTCTATCCAGTTTTCCTGTGATAGTAAAGCCATAGGAATATTTTTTTGTATGAGGGTTTTGCCCCTTTCCATTGAATACAACATCGAATACTATTGGTTTAGTAACTCCATGAATTGTAATGAGGCCTCTGAGTTTGTAATTATTGCCTATTGTTCTTATAAAAGAACTGCTCACAAAATGAATAGTCGGATATTTTTTGGTTTCAAGAAAGTTATCACGCAAATCCTCATCCCGCGGTACTACCTCTGTAGTGAGTGAATTTGCATCGGCATTCATTTCAATTTCTGCATCACTGAAATCTTCTTTGGTCGAAACGAATGTTGCATCAAATATTTTGAAGATTCCATCTATATGTGAAATACCAATGTGTAATGCGGAAAACGTAAGCCTGGCATGCTGCTTGTCAAGAGTATATGTGTTTTGCGCAAATCCTGCTATTGAAATTGCAATAACACTTAAAAGAGTTATCGTTTTTTTCATGCCCGCGAAATTTATTTTGTTCAAAACAAAAGTCCTTATTTGACGGAGAACGGACAATGATAATTGTCAAATAAATTTTTGATAATTATCAATCAATAAGTATAAATGGATTTCTGAAGTTGCTTGACATTTGTCAATTCTTTTTTTGATTTACATCAAAGGAGGAAAGGCATAGCATTTTTAGCTTTGACGGCTAAAATTGAATATCATGAGTGCAGAAAAAAATGAACAAATCATTCGCAAGCTATACCAGGTTGCCGAAGAACAAAAAATCCAGGAATTCGTAGACATGTTCACCGGGGACGGAGTTTTTATCGATGCGTCGGCAGGCAAAGAATACCGTGGCGCTGAAATTGGACGCACTGTTGAAATTTATGCCAAAGCTTTTCCAGACATGCATCGTGAACTTTATAGTTTCTATTTAACGGGAGACATTGTATGCGTCGAATTGTCTTTAAATGGAACCCACAAAGGACCTCTTATGCTGCCGATGGGAACAATACCGGCAACGGGTAAAAAAATGAGCACTCCCTGCGCTGATGTTTTTCACATCCAAAACGGTAAAGTAAAAATATTCCATTGCTACCCATCGGGAACAGTTTTGTTAGAACAGTTAGGTGTTTTAGAAAATCTGAAAGCGGTACTACAGAAATAATTCATCACGAAGTTGGTTCATGGAAAACGAATCAGATCCCATTTATTACGTCGTTATTTTGCTGCCCGTTGAATCACGGGAACTAACCAGGGAAGTGATTGCAAAACACGCCCAGCATCTTCGTGAACTTGACGTTGATGGAAAACTGGTACTTGCAGGACCCTTCACCGATCATCCTACAGGCATGTTGGTGTTGCGGGGTAAGAATAAAGATGATATCAAATCGATCATGGAGCAGGATGCTCTGATCCTTGAAGGATTCAGAACATTTGAAATCAGAACCTGGCTGATGTCAAACCGGGCAAATAATTATATGCCTTAACACGAGTAAAAAATAATATACATGAGTAATAAACCAATAAAAATCGGATATAGTTTGTCACTCAGTGGAATTTTAGCAGCCAATGGGAAAACTGCATTGTTAGCGCATAAACTTTGGGAAGAGAACATCAACAATAAAGGAGGGCTCCTTGGGCGCCCCGTTCAATTGGTTTGCAAGGATGACCAGACAAATCCGAAATTAGTTCCGGGGATTTATCAAAGCTTACTCGCCGAAGAAAAAACGGATCTGATCATGGGAGGCTACGGCGATAATTCCATCAAGCCGGCGATGCCACTGGTGATAGAACATAAACGATTCTTTGTCGGGCTCATGGGACTGGCCGTTAATCAGGAATTCAATTATGAGAATTACTTTGCAATGATTCCCACCGGTCCCAATCCGGGTACTGCACTTACCGAAGGATTTTTTTCAGTGGCAGCAAAGCAAAATCCAAAACCGGTAACGGTAGCCATTCTTTCTGCAGATGCACCTTTTTCCAAAAGTCCTGTTCAAGGAGCAAAAGAAAATTGTTCTAAAAATGGAATGAGGGTTGTTTTTGAAGAAACTTATCCGCTGTCTGCAAATGATTTTTCTCCTTTCATCCGAAAGGTTCAGCAATCGCGTGCAGACATCCTGTTTATGTGTTCCTATGTATCAGACTCGGTCGGTCTTATCCGCGCCATACATAAGGAAGGTTTACAGGCCAGGCTGGTAGGTGGCGCCATGATCGGCCCGCAAAACGGATCAGTAAAATTGGAACTGGGTCCACTCTTAAATGGTCTTGTTAATTACGAATACTGGTTGCCGGTAGAGAAGCTTATGTTCCCCGGAGTAAAGGAAATGATTGAGAAATACCAGGCCCGTGCCCAGCAGGAAGGAACTGATCCCCTGGGTTACTATGTTGCCCCGATGGCCTATGCACAACTTCAAATTGTAGAGCAGGCAATCATAGCCACGCAAAGTCTTGACGATAATACCCTTGCAGCGTATACCCGTGATGCTGTTTTTCATACAGTTGTCGGAGACATACAATTTGGGAAAGGAGGCGGATGGACAGAACCCCGTGTGCTAACAGTGCAATATCAAAACTTAACGGACAATTCGATCGCGCAGTTCAAAGACTCAAAGACCCAGGTTGTCCTGATGCCGGAAAATCTCTCGTCCGGCAACCTAATTGTTTAATCCAGGTTGTTATCTTCTTTTAATATTACAAATGATTTAACCAGCTAGCTACTGATAGATCCATTGGACATTGCCTTGAGGGTTGAAGCAGCCTGATCTGATACAAAACAGTTTACTTAAGTTTTTCCATTAATGCCATTAATCCTTTCAAAGTCCCATCGTACATATCACCTTCTTTAAAACTGGGTAGAAAGTACGAGTCAATTATTTGCTTTGTTTCATCGTCGGATAATATTTTCTGAATTCCATATCCATTTTGGATACGCATCATTCTGTATCCGGCAGAAATTCCGATTAAAACTCCATTGTTTTTCCCTTTTTTTCCAACTCCCCAAGTATTCAATATGCGCAAAGTAAAGTCTTCAAAGTCATTCCTAGTAACCATTGTCGTATCTAATGAAATAATTACAATCTGAATAGTAGTCTTGCTTTCAAAGTTTTTTATAAGTGAATCGAGATTTGTTTGTTGAGCTTTTGAAAAAAGTCCCTCTTAGTCGTTTACGTAACCTTTCTCTTGTGGAATTCTGTAAATACTTTTTTTGTCATTAGTATTTAGATTTATAACATTAGTTTGGCAAAACACATTTATAGTAAAAGTCAAACTGAACAATAACAGTGAAAATTGTGCTTTGATGTATGTCATTTATAAATAAAAGATACAAAGAACGTATTGACGAAACTAATTTTACAGATGAGGATGCTATGATGCGTTTTATAATTGAACGTGAATCTAAATCTGATGGTCGGTGAGCGCGACCTCACTTTTGCCTTTAATGGACGTGTCAAACCCTTTCATTCTCTGATCAACTCATCCAGCGTCGCGTTAAATTCATTCTTGTACTTAATATAATATTCGCCTGAGCCAGGTCCATAAAAACTGGTCTCGATCTTCCGCACCCTTCCCTCACGGTCAAGTATAAGCGTTGTCGGGAAAGAGCGGATGGCGGTGAGTTGGGGAAGGGTCTTTTCAGCCTTTTGGTCATCGCCTGCCGTGACGCCAGTCAGCAGGATTGGATAAGGCACGCCGAGAAATTTTCGAAACTTTTCAATACTCGTTTTGGAACGAAGAGCATCTGTGCTGTATTCGTAGGTCAATGCAATGATTTCAACACCTTTGTCATGATTTTCTTTATAAAAGTCAATGAGGAACCGGGTTTCGTCCAGGCAATTTGCACACCAGCTGCCCATGAGTTGAATGATCACAACCTTATGCCTGTATTTCTCATCGTTTATAGATACCCATTTTCCCTGCAAGTCAGGAAAACGAAAATTTAGTTTGGTCTGACCTTCCCTCATTCTTGTAGGATCAATGGCATCCGGTGGCGGGATGCTATCTGTTCTAACAGCCACCCAGCTTTCCTTACCGTTGTATCCATTATAAAAAAAACCACCGGAGATTGAATTTTCGTTCGTGATCTTCGCCTCAAACAACCGGATATTGTCCCCGTCAAAACTTGATATTTTCAGTGAATCGCCGGTAACAATACCGTCGAGATAACGATAATCTGCCGATGGAGTCAGAAACGTACCGGTAAGATTGTTACCTTCCTGTGTAAAGATGGCCAGCGCTTTACGGGTTGTGCCATTTGCCCTGGTAATCGTTACATCCCATTTCCCGCTGATATTTTCGCCGGCCTTCCCCATATTTGAAACATAGCGCTGCGAATCTTTGGCATTCGCTAAGAATGGCCAATGCTGGGTATTACCGGTAGTTTGTTTTAAAAATTGACCGTTCAATTTTTCATTGCCTTCTTTTCTGGCTCTAAACGAAACTTCAAATGCAGGCAGCGAGAAAAATACCGAATCTCCTTTTTCTCTCCATTCGGTGACCGGAATTTTTTCGCCTGCGTTTTTGATATACCAGGTCTCCTGGTTATTTTTCTGCATCTGAATCATTTGAAAGAAAACCTGCTTACCATCCATTCGTTCAACCGAAGCCTGCCAAACCCTTGTACCAGGCGATTGGGCCTTTACTATATGGAATGGTAATAAAAGGATGCAGAGACAAATGGATAAAGCAACCTTTATAAATTGTGTTCCTGACAATTTCGGGATACCCATAAATTCAGGGCTAATCATTTAAGAAAGTTGCTTGAGATAAGCAGCACTCGGCGCCATGGTATCGAAATTCATTTCGACATAAAAATATTTGACGCCGCCGGTTTTAGCGGCTGCAAAAAATTCTTTCCAGTCGATGATTCCCTGACCAATGGGCACTTCTTTTTTATCCGCAGTCCAGTCGGATAAATGAGACGAAATAAATCGTCCAGGATATTTATTAAAATAGGTGGAAGCTTTGTAACCAAGCGTAATCACCTGGGTCTGGAATTGCATTTTAACGAGGTCGGGATTAAACCGGTTCATCAGTGCATCATAGATCAACTGGTTATCCAGTTTTGCAAATTCCATATGATGATTATGACAGCCTGTTATCATTCCGGCTTTTTTTATTTTTTCTGCGGCTTTATTCAGTTTGTCGGCCGCTTTAAGCCAGTCATCCAGCACAGCAGTCTTTGGCAGGTCGAAGCTTGAACAGACCATCACCGATAATCCCAGTTGTTTAGACCATTCAATGCGTTCATCCAGTTTATCCGTGAGTTCTGAAAAACCGAAATGACAACTGGGACAGCTGAGGCCGGCATCGTTGATGATTTTTTTCATATCCGCCGGTTTTATTTTAGTCAGCGGACCAAATCCTAAATCGTTATACCCTTCCGGAGAACACATTTCCATCAGCTTATAACCTTCGGATGCCATGATTTTCATCGTGCCCGGAAAATCTTTTCCGAGCATATCGCGAACAATCCATGATTGAAAACCGAAAGGCTGTTCAATCACAAGACCCATATTTCTGAAGAAGGCAGGAAAGGAAAGTCCTGATAAAGCTACGGAGGCAGTCAGTCCTATTCCGCTTTTACTGATGAATGATCTTCTGCTAAAATTTTTCATGATTTATTTTTAAAAATTATATTGAATCCAGATCCCAACCTTTACGATAGTTACGGCTCAGCCATGCATTGGCCTCCGGATAGTTGGTGATTTTCACGTTGGCGCTGTCATACTTGAGCATTCGCCTGCTTCTTAAGGCAAGTGCGTATAAATTGACGGCTTCCGTGATGTATTCGGCTTCAACAAAATTTCCCGGATACTGTTTGCCTGATTTGCATGCATCAGCAAAAAGAGTGAGCGCAGCCTGGGCCCTCTCTTCACGCGTTCTTTTTTCCGGCACGGTAGCGGCGGGCTGCATTTTATTGCCGGAAATGATTTGCGGATTCTGAATATTGAAGCCCGCGAGAATTTTTCCTTTATCACCGACAAACATCATTCCTTCTTCGGGAAGTTCTTTATTTTCTTCCAGCAGCTCCATAGGGATCGGAGGCCGCATACCGCCATCATACCAGCAAAGATCTACCGCTGGCCTTGAGCCATTGGCCGGATATTTAAACCGTACGGCACTGGCCATGGGGAAGGAAAAATTATTTTCTATTTCGTAAGGCACAGGATCATGCATGGCGCAGACATGACTGAGATTGGGTTCGATGATTGTCGGACTCGTTAGCTGCAAGGCCTTAAACACGACCCATAAACTATAGTATCCCATATCCGCCATCGAACCACCTCCGAAATCATACCAGCCGCGAAAAACCATATTGGTGTAGTTCGGGGAATAGGGTCGATCGGCTTCGGGACCGAGCCAGAGATCCCAGTTCAGACTTGCAGGAACCGGTGCGGGTTCCGGCAGCTGTGCGTATTGTGGCCAGACAGGGCGGTTCGACCAGTTATGTATTTCCACCAGGTTTCCGATGGCACCTGCATTAATCCAGCCCATGATATCGGTCATGGATCCATTATGATCCCAGGGAATCAGATGTGTGATCACCTTACTGTCACGCGCCATCTGAATGAGTTTCTTTCCTTCGGCCAGGCGGTTGGAAATTGGCTTCTGCACAAGAACATGTTTCCCTCTTTTTATCGCCGCCATGGAAAACAAACCGTGCAAATGATCGGGAGTAATAATTTTTACTGCATCTACATTTTTTTCTTTATCCAGGAGTTCGCGATAATCGGCATACATGGTGCATCCTTTATAGCCCAGCTCCGGATGAACATTCGCATAGAAATTGTCGACGATGGATTTTCCGTTTTCCCGTCCGCCCGGAATGGTATTGTCGCCACCAGGTTGCCAATCAGGTTTACGGATGGCTTTCCGGATTTCATCATTCAATCCGTCAATATCCCAGTCCTTATAACCAACCGCATCTTTATTCGGATCACAAACGGATACCACCCGGATATGCGGACTGGCCAGCATCGGAAGCAATTCGCGAATGCCCTGCGTGCCGATGCCCACATAGGCCAGTGTGATCACATCACTCGGGGCAATATAATTTTTGCCACCCAGCACATGCCGTGGAACGATGGTAAATCCAATGGCCGATGCCGCCACGATCTCTACGAATTTTCTGCGGTCAAGGGAAGTTTTTGGTGCGTCAGGATCTTTTGAAACTGGCTTTTCGCTTTCTTCCGTTGGAAGAATATTATTATTGGTGGGTTTCATATAGCATATTTAGCAGTTGCTAAATATACTTTATTTTGGGAAAATGGAATTGGGATCCGTACCCTGCTATAGGAGTTTACTGTCTCAACCGGGCTATTTTTTGGCGAATTTGGTTACCAGGAATTTCATGTTCGCTATATTCACTTGTATCGAATACATGCCGGTAGCCAGACCGCTTACGTTTAGTGATTTTTCATAGAGGTCCACCGACTTTTGTGCATCATCGGCCATTACTAATCTGCCAATCATATCATAAACCACCGTTCGGATAGTTCCATTCTGTGAACTGTTTATCCGGATGTTGAGAATATCCTGTGCGGGATTTGGAAATACAGTGAACTGATCCGGAGCGCCGGAATTTTTGACCACTGAAATATTTATCGTTGCCGTCGAACTCGCTCCCTGGTTATCAGTAACCGTTAACTGGAACTGATAGATTCCTTCCTCCAGACCGCTGAGATTCACTTGCGCGCTCTTCATAGATGAAGCGACGGCAGTATTTGGCCCACTGATTTCCTGCCATTGATATGAAGTGATATTCCCATCCGGATCATAAGAATTCGAAGCATTCAACTGAAAACTGCTGTCAGGCAGGTAAATCGTAGTGTCTGATCCTGCTATCGCAACCGGCGACTGGTTAGCCGGATTTACCGTCACAGTAACCGAATCGTTACTGGTGGCTCCGCTGTTATCGGTCACCGTAAGTTGAAAAGTATATGAACCGGGAGTTAAACCTGAAATGCCTGCGATTACCTGATTGCTATTACTAATAATCACAGAGCCCAGTCCGGAAACTAACACCCAGGAATATGAAACGATGGTTCCATCGGGGTCATAAGATGCTGATCCGTTCAGAATGACTGAACTGGCAGGCGCCGTGATGGTTTGATCAGGTCCGGCATTTGCGATGGGCGGTACATTTGGCGGAGGCTGGCTTGGCGCAGACTTGGTCGTTTCAGGAAAGGTTATGAATTCTGAACCTCCACTGATGACAACCGTTTTTGCCTGTATAGAATGGATGCTGAACAGCAGGAGAAAAATGGCTAGTAAGCAGTAACGGGGAGACAAAAAGCTCCCTGAGTGAAGTAACAAGCCTTCCATAGAATTGGAAATTTAGGTTTATCAACGAGCCGGATAAAAATAATGACTCTTGAGAAGAATAAAATTCCTGTCAAATGCCGGCTTAGGAGTTAGCAAAGCTACATTCCAAAGCAGTAAATGAAGGGATTATCAAACTTCAGCATATTGTAGAACGCAAAAAGCCATGTATTTATGATTTCTCCGGGCAACGTTTTTAGCAGCTTACATATCTCAGGTCTGTCGGTTCTATTAAAATCAGGTGGGGAATGTCGCAACAGCTATGAATTCTAAAATCAGTGCAATTGTTGCTGAATCCATTTTTAATGTAGTTTATTAATTTCGGATTTAATTTTACGATCCAATTTTGTGGTCCGAATATGTTATCGAATTGATTTGAAAACCGTAGTTAAATTTCCTTTAGATGTGATCAGTTTTAAATCATTACTTAAATTTAACGGAAATAGTATATTATATTATTTCGCCGCTGATCAATTTTCTAAATTTTTTTCCCACCCTTCAATTCTTTATCGTCGTCAATACCGGAATTGATGGAATTCCAAATAATTAAAAGGAATAACATAACTGCTATGAATACTAAAATCAGTGCAATTGTTTGTAAGTCCATTTCTACAATAGTTTATTGATTTCTGACCTGATTTTACGATCCAATATTATGATTACAATTAGGATACCAAAAATAACAAATAATCCAGCAAGAAGCAATTTCCAATCATTGTGGGTTAAGTCGCTTTTTTTAACTATCGAGATTATTCCAGTTATATCAGCAAAAAAAACCACAAATAAGATCCTGATTATTTCGGTTTGATATTTAATTAACTCTTTGTATCTCTCATTCATGATTGCAGGATATATTCAAATTTATCCATGTCTGATCAAATCAATAATGATAAACAACCCTTTTTTGAACCGTTTTTTTCGGGTTCAAAAGAGAGATAGGAATTCTGGTTTGAAATTTTTTAATTTTTCGAACAGGCTGTTTCGGAGGAAGTTATAAAAATGGGCGACCCAGTCCAATTCAAATTTTTGACAAATGGAAATGATGCATCCACAATGTTTAACGTTAAGTCGTTTATTGTTGTAGTGATTGGAGACAGTGTCATAGGAACTACCGGGTTAACATATGAATGGCAGGATAAACCCTTCATATCTGTTTTCAAATATTGGAACCCATTACCATCACTTTGCATACCTGCAATGTCTTGTATCGAATACACCGCATTTCGGGAAGAGTCTACAATAAATACACCGCCATAGTCAGCCGTAAACCCATCTGTGGCCAGCGTTTTGACACTTGAAAGAAGATTTAATGATCCGTCAAATGTATAACTGCAAAGCTCATAATTTGCCGCTGTAGAAAGGTAAATTTTCCCATTATTATAGTTGAGTTGTTCTACATTATTCCATGGTATTACGTCCAGATTGCAGGCCTTCATCATCTTGGTTTCCAAATTTATGGAAAGCACCAAAAAATAAGGTTTGGCAACAGGACTGCTTTTTTGATTGAAATAAATGATGTCATTATTTTCTGTAACCTGAAGAGCGGGCTGATGGGATTCTCCTCCAGGCAGATTAAACGTCTTGCCGAGTAAAAAATCACCCGATGCTGAAAATTTTAACAGGCAATCCTGGCCTGGAACAGGTGCATTACTTGCAAATCCAAAAAATATACTTCCGTCCGAAGTTTCCTCCAGCATTTGACTGATGGTTGCATTGGCTCCATATTCCTGCACATACCCACCAAAATAAACTAAACTATTATCATAAATTGTTTTGACCCAAATTGTATTGCCGTTTGCATCCAGACGGTAGAGAAAAAAACTTCCCCCAAAATAAGTAACATAAGCAATATCGCCGTTGCGTAAAACTTTCAAAACAAGTCCCCTGCTGGTCCAGTTGGTATCAGCTGTTTGCTTCGACCAAAGGATATTACCGTCCTTAGACAATTTCATAAGAAAAGGACTTCCAAAAGAGTTGGATGCGCTCGGGAATACATTCCCGCCAATCAGGATATTGTCGTCATGGTCCATGACTGCAGTAGTGCAATATTGAAACATTTCCCCAGGCAGATCGTACGATTTCATCCAGGATAAAGATGAGTCTTTGGTGATGCCACCGATCCGGAAACCCATTGCATAAGGTTCTCCACGTCCCCGCGTAGCAACATAAATTATCTGGGAAGGATCAGATGCAGGCTGAAATAATCCCAGGGTTTTTTGGGGCTGTTCTCCGCCATTTATATTTTCATGAATGGTAATATCCTGATGAAATAAAGAAGGAACCTTCGGTGTGTTGGAATCGCTACCGTTCGATTTTTTACATTGAATGGCAAACAGGGAAAGGCATGCGAAAATAAAAACAAAATGTCTGCTTTTCATAGACCCGGGTAATTTTAGTTCATAACGGATGAATGAATAAATGTATTATAAATACTTCGTCATTGCAAGCTGTCATAACGGTCATATTCAAAATATTATAAGGGTTTTTACTTAGTCCGTCCTGTATTTCATTTGGAGTTTATTTTTATTATCTTGTACTCTAACCCTTTCCCGGACAACCGATGAAATCTATCCCTGGTATCCTGTTCTCTTTATTGTTCTTTGTAAATCTGTCTGCCCAAAACCCCGACAGCTTATACAACAACAATTCATTCCTTCCCAAAATGGATGTGCTCACAGGAATCTATCCACATAGTGTGGTGTCTGCTGATTTTAACGGTGATGGTAAACCGGATCTTTTTGTATCCAGGGGAAGTTCAAGTCAGGTGACTGTGCTCACCAATACCAGCACTTATGGATCGATCAGTTTTGCATCGCCACTTTATTTTCCCGGAATGGCTCCGGATATGGAGGGCTCAGCTGTCGCAGACCTTGACGGAGATGGCAAACCTGACGTAGTAGTCACCAACGGGGTGGGCGATTCTTCGGTTTCAGTGTACCGGAATTCCAGTTCAGGAGCTACCATTTCGTTTGACGACCCATTGAGGTTTGTTACTAAATATGGTCCTTATAGCGTGGCTATCGGAGATCTCGACGGAGACGGAAAACCTGACCTGGCGATTGCGAATAATGGTACTGGTTATATAACACTCTATAAAAATACAAGCACTCCTGGTTCCATTTCGTTTAGCAACATGACGAACCTTTCGGTCCCTGGCAATCCTTACGGAATCGCTATAGGGGATCTCGATAAGGATGGTAAGGCTGAACTGGTTGTATCTACGGAAGGAAGTAACAGTTCCCTGTATGTAATTAAAAATAATTCCACGCCTGGCAATTTTTCTTTCGGATCGCCAGTGGCCTATGCAACCCTGGCAGGTGCATTTACGCTGGCTATCGGAGACCTGGATGGTGATGGCAATCCGGATATCGCTGCAACGGGAGGAAATCCAAGTGGCGTGCTCATTCTAAGAAATACCAGCACATTGGGAAATCTTTTGTTTGACCTGCCAAAAAGTTTTGCAGCCGGAAACTATACAGTGGACGTTTCAATCCGTGATTTGGATGGAGATTCAAAACCGGAACTGATAGCAGTTAACCGATTTGGAAATTCGGTTTCTGTATTGAAAAACAGAAGCACCATTGGCAATATCAACTTTGAAACCCATTTGGATTATCCGGTTGGAAATGCCCCGCTGATTGCAGCCATTGCAGATCTCGATGGGGATGGGCGTCCCGATATCATCACGGCGAATTCTTCCGACGATAAAATTTCTATTCTGAGAAATATGATTGGAGATACAGTGTCGCCGGTTATTGATACTTTTTACCTGGATACTGCCATTCGCGGAACGAAGGTCACGATACTGGGCAAACATTTTAACGGTGCCAACGCGGTTCAGTTTGGCGGAGTCAGCGCAGCTTCATTTGTTGTCGACTCATCAACCGGCATCTCGGCTATTGTAGGTCGTGGTGCCAGTGGAAATCTTACCGTTACTACAAATTTTGGTACCGCAACGGATACGGGCTTTATTTTTAAAGGCCCTTTGATTTATCAATTCAACCCGAACCATGGCAGTGCCGGTGATACCATTCATATCAGCGGAATAAATTTTACGGCCGTTGGTTCCGTTTCCTTTGGTACGGATACAGCAGCTTCGTTTTCTATACAATCAGATTCTGTGATTGCAGCTGTTCCGGGAGCGGGAGCCAGCGGCAACGTATCCGTTACTTCTTCTAACGGTAATGACAGCTTGCAGGGGTTCGCTTATGGTGGTAAACCGGTTATCTTTTCTTTTTCTCCGGTGTCAGATACCGTCGGCGCAACGATTACAATTAATGGAAATAATTTCAGCCCGACCCCTACTGATAATATTGTTTATTTTGGACCAGTGAGGGCCGTGGTGAACGCGGCTTCTCCCTCCAGCCTGCAGGTAACTGTGCCGGCGGGAACTGTATATGATCTCATCACCGTCACTACGAATTCCCTTTCCGCTTACAGTTCTCTGCCATTTAGTGTAATATTTTCAGGCGGAGACAGCCTGATATCAACAAGCACATTCTCTCTGGCCGGTGATTTCAATACAGGCAATTATCCGGTATCCGTGGCCGTTAGTGACCTGAATCAGGATGGCAAGCCCGATCTGATTACTGCCAATTCGCTTTCCAATAATATTTCCATTTTACTAAACAATAGCAGTGGTGGAAATTTTTCATTTGGTCCGCATACCGATTGGAATGCAGGCAAGGGACCCCGGAATATTGCTGTCGGAGATTTGAATGGTGATGGGAAACCTGATATTGTAGTTACTAATTTTAATAGTGGGGATTCCAGTACTGTTTCCATTTTTAGAAATACCACCCAGAATGGAATCATTTCTTTTGATGCAGCCATTAATATTCAAACAGGTAATGGGACACTTGATGTTGCTATCGCCGACATAAACGGGGATGGCAGACCCGATATCATCGTGACCAGCGGCAATTCAGGAATATTTTCCATTTTGCAAAACACATCTATCGGTTCGGGTGCACTCACATTTGCTCCGAAACTTGATTATAATTCTTTTAATCATCCGGATCATGTGACTATCGCCGATATGGACAATGATGGAAAGCCGGATATTATCATCAGCGAATTTTCAAATTCCGAAGTCAATGTGTACAGAAATACGAGTACGGGTGAAATGATATCTCTTGCTCCTCCTGTTCCTTATCAGGTCGGGCAGAATCCTGGATACATCCGCTGCGGTGATCTCGACGGGGATGGGAAACTTGATCTTGCAGTTGAGAATTATGGCACAACTTCTATTTCTTTTTACAAAAACATGAGTTACCCGGGTTCCATTGACCTGGTTAACCGGGTAGACAGTCCCTCAACCGCCACTTCGATAACTTTCGCCGATCTTAACGGAGACGGGAAGCCGGATATTTCTACAGGCAATGGCCAGTCAGGCAACATCTCTGTTATTCAGAACTTCAGTGCAGGCGGTCAGATAGCTTTATCACCGGCTATCAATTTTAATACAGGCAATTTTGACACCTTCGGAAATGTCGGTGATTTAAATGGGGATGGAAGACCCGATCTGATTGCCGTTAATGTTTTGTTGAATACAGTTACCATATTAAGAAATAATATCGGTTCACCCTTGATCAGTTCCATATCCGATACGCTGGGTTTAAAAGGGAAAACCATAGTGATTACAGGGAAACGTTTTACAGGCACGACATCTGTTCTTTTTGGTGGTGTTCCCGCTACTTCATTCCAGGTTGTCTCAGATAATGAAATTGACGCAGTAGTAGCCGGCGGCGCATCCGGAGATGTAGCTGTCACGTCTGCCTCAGGTACCGGAGCCATTTCCGGATTTCGTTTTATACCTGAGATTGTTTTTGAAGGATCCACCAGTATCTGTAATAACAGTTCCTTCGTACTGAATTCCACTGCTGAATCAAATAATCAATGGTACAAGGATAGTGTTATGATATCAGGTGCAACGGCCAATTCATTGCAACCGTTAACAAGTGGATTGTATTCTGTTAAGACCACTTCCAACGGCATAGTTACATCCTCTGATTCAGGCATTTTCGTAAATGTAATTTCTGTTCCCGTTCCATCCATATCAAAAAATTCAGACAACCTACTGGTTTCAAGTCTGGACTCCGGTAATCAATGGTATCTTAATGGCGTGGCGATATCAGGTGCAACCGATAAAACATTTGCACCGGTTCAGAATGGTTTGTATAATGTCACCCATTCAGAAAATGGTTGTACCAGTGACCTTTCATCTGGCTACAATGTAAATATGACGGATGAAGTCGATCTGGGCAATGGTCAGCATGCCAGGCTTTATCCCAATCCGGTTACTACCGATCTGACGTTAAAGTGGAAAATAAATTCGGGCTCCCTCAATATTTCTATTACAGATCTTCAGGGACAACCTGTAATAACGATGATGGATCTTACAGAACAAGGGACCACCATCAATTTGTCGGCACTACCACCGGGATATTATTTTCTGAAAATGTACAGCGCCGAATCCGGAATTGATAAGACGGTTAAAATCCTGAAAGTAAACTAAGTGGTTTGTAAATATTCTGGCTCCATTTTCTCTGAAAATCATAGGGGATGAACTATTGAGCAACCACAAGTCTCCTTTTAACCTTTGACCTTTCTTTTTGTCTTAACTTTTTATCAGTCTCTAAAGCATACCCTCTCTCCTTTTCCGCAATACGATGCCATACTGTAGCAGGAAAAGCATTGTTGGAATGCAGCTCCAAACGGATCATGATACTTTCATTCGGAGAGCGCTTGTTATTAATTAGTTGACTGAGTAAGGTTTCATGAATGCTGATATCATGAGCGAAAACATTCCTCTTTACATTTATCAGGTGTAAGTATTCTTTAAGGTAATACCCGAATGTTTTTTCGATTTCAAAATCAGCAGCATTTATATATTCTTCCATTTGAAGTCTTAACTGCATCAGTTTTAATCCGAGTTTATCTTCAGCAGTTATCTTAGAACGGGATCTCAACCTTGTTTCTGCAAGTTGAATATTCGCTTCGGCCTGCTGTTTCTTGTTTAACACTTGCGGGTAAATATAAGCATCTGCGATTTCTGCATCAGTCAATTTCTCTGCCTTTATTTTGTTCTTCATAAATTATAGTCGTTGATAAGTTTCAACAATGCCATATCTGCTAAAAAAATCTGCCTGCCCGCATCCTCCATCCCATACTTAGTAATATAGTGAGGTTTTAACCTGATTTAGGTAGTCGATTAATATCTTCCTTTCTAAGTGTCGTAATCTCAACCTTCTTCTTATTGCCAGTTTTAACCACAGTGATTTCCATTGCTAATATAATCTATCTTTACTAATTTTGTAAAGTTATTTACTGATTTATTAAACTATTTTTGTTGCTTATTTTGGATCCATTCGCATGAATATCAATATGTTAAACCTGATCTCCATTTGCAAATACTTAAACAGAATGGGAATTCATAACAGATTGAGCGCATGTTACCTGTTAGGGAGATTGAAATATAATTAACTTCCTTCTATGAGAGTCTACTACATTTCAGGTATTAATCGTTTGCACTCAGAATCAACATCAATTTTTTTCAGGCGAGGAGTCTTATACATACATTTGAGCCCTGTGTTCTATTTGTAACAGGCTATGATAACGCTACTACTTTTACTTTTACTTTGGCTTTCATTGATAGCACTTGTTGTATATGCCATTGTTCTACTTTTGACAGTTTCGATTGAAAAAATATTCCATTATGACAGGAATATAAATTTCAAACGAAGTAAGCAATATCGAAGGATTATCCTTCCTACTTGTTTTGCTATAGGTATCCTATTAAATATTGGGTATTTGTCTATTAATTCTGCACATAATTTTAAGACAGCTTATATCGAAAAAAAATCAGACAAATTTATTGTGACCATCTTATGGAAAGGGAATTTAATGGTTCATGACCCAATTTCATTATTTGAGAAAAAGACTTACATTGACAGTAACAAATTTGAAATACCAAGAGCAAATGGAATTATCGATGGTTTAGAAATTCCAAATAGGTCAGGTTCTTACAAAATACTTAAAGGTGACGCATTCATAATCAACGACAATAAAATGAAGGTTCAATTATTTTATGACAATTATGATGACAAAAAAATTGAAGCATCAGAGTTAAATGGAGATTATGATTTAGAATGGCGAAAATAAAACAGTACACAATAATAAATATCTCCACTAACTTTTATTTCTGAATGCCCCCGACCTCAATTGAAAATATTTATAATGATTATAGAACCGCAGGTGAGTATTCACCTGATTACGCACTTGACTTTTTTGCTAAAAATGCAATCCCTTTAAACAATCCCGACGCTTGCAAGGACGGTAGCGAGTTAAAACTTTATGTAGAACTTTCTTGGCAACATTTAAATGCATTGTACCAAAAATACAGATATAATGACACAGCCGACAACGCAAAAAAATATTTAAATATCATTGACAGCAAAATTAACCAACACAGCCAGGCATTTATTAAAGACGACTGGTACTATGGTATTGTGCTCTTTAAAGGAATGGCGACTTACCAACTTCGGGACTATAAAGCATCCAATACCATTTTTAAAGAGTTGACTGAACATGATTCCAAAAATGATAATTATAAAAAATGGCTGAGTTATTCTAAATATGGGCTGCATCTGTGGATTTCAAAAACGATTACAATTGTTTGCGGACTTTTGCTCTTAATAGAAATTTTCTTTAAGAAATATATTCCATCGTTTTTTCTAAATATTTCTTTTGACGGTATTGCTTTAGTTGGTTTAACCGGAACATTAATTTATGATTATTACATTAAAAGAAGTTTTAGAAAATCAAATCAGAGATAGCCACTAACATCGCATTTTTTTTCAACAAATAAAATACTTATGGGATTATTTGACAAACTCTTTGGCGGGAAAAAAGAAGACTCAAATGTTGAGCCGCCTGAAAACAAAAGCTTCACGTCAATGGACAAATTAATGAATGAAGATCAGTTCTGGAAAATAGTTCAAATAACAAAAGACAATTCGAAGGGAGACTTTGAAAAACAACAAGTAGAGTTGGCAAAAGAACTTCGTAAGTTAAAACCCAGCGACATTATTTTATTTGGGAATAGATTTAGATATTTCAGAGGGCAAGCAAATACCTGGGAACTCTGGGGAGCAATTTATATTATTCACGGTGGTTGTGGTGACGACAGTTTTAACGATTTCAGAGAATGGGTAATTGGACAAGGAAAAGATTTTTATTACAAGACAATCAAAGATCCAGAGAGCCTTGTTGAATTTGATACAGACACAATGGACGAGTTAGAATGGGAAGGTTTAGGCTATGTTCCCTCAACAATTTTTCAAGAATTGACAGGTCAGGTGATGCCTTATCCATTTGAAGAAATCCATGACACAACAGGAACTGAATGGGCAGAAGAGGGTGATGACTTGAAAAAATTGTTTCCCAAACTTTGTGCAAAATTCCCAGACCACGTTTGAAGTATGAGTATTTTAAAATATGTGTTTCGAAAGAGCCAGCCGATTGAGCCAATTTTTCCCGGTGAAAACTTTACCATATTAAAGCTTGACATGCCCGATGGACTAGCGTTTGCAATGGTTAATAAGGCTTATGATAATTATATTAATAAGAGTTTCTATCCTTGGTTGGCAGGCGTTGAGATCCAAGTCATAGAATCAAATGAGAATGGTCATCCTACAGATTCAGAAGCGGTTCATTTGAATCAAATACAAGAGGAATTTGAGAAATTGCTGAAACAAAAGCATACTATACATTCTTTGGTCCGAGTAACACGAAAAGGTTTTCGGGATCTTTTAATCTATACGGACACTCCGAAGTTGACCCAAGAAGAAGTAAACAAATTTTTTGAGAGCTTTTTGAAGGAGCGAAAAATAAATTTTAGCTTTCAAAAAGACCCTGATTGGAAGGCCGTTTCAGGCTTTATAAAATGAAACCATCAACTATGGTCGTTATCGCTATTCTAAACCCCAATTAATGCAGAAATTATTTCTTCGAGCCTTATTATTCTATCCTATTTTCCTGGCAAATAACTCCAATGCAGCTGACTCGACTTATTTTTTCAAAGAAGCCAATATTAAAATCAACGTGCCCAATTCAGTATGGCACTTGCAACCCAGTCAGGAAAAAAATAGTTATATCATTTACTCATTCAAAAGAGACCCTATTGTAGACTCATTAGACCGAAGTATAATTCCAAATATCGCTGTAATCATCGAAAAAGTATCTCCAAGAACAGACGTTGTCACATATTCAATAAATAAAAGGGCGAAAATGAACATTCATGTGGAGCAGACATTCGTAAAAGGTGATGGAATAATCAATTTTATTAACGCAGTAGGATACAAAGGTTCTTATGTAGATGGCAATAGTCAGAAACATATTGTATACGTGATCCATGCTATAAATGGCGACAAGGGGATTCAACTTATATTAGATACAACTTCAGAAACATTTTTACTGGTCAATCCGGATTTTTTATCTGTCCTGGAATCATTTCGTAAATAAATTAACAGTGCACAAATATTCAGTTTTAATTGGGGTCATTATTTCTTTGATTCTCGGTTGCCTGCTTTGACCAACGAATATGGAGCCATTCGATCCCACCTACTTTTGACTTACGCGCAATTAAAACGCACACCAATAGTTCAAATCCGAACAGTTTCAGGGAACGTTTTAATCACTTTGCATTGACAGATAAGATCTTATGAAACTGGCATTTTCTTGGCATTATACGCTTAACGCGGAACGCTGAACGCTGAACGCTGAACGGCCAACCGCCAACCAACAAAAGTCAACCGCCAACCAAATAAATCTATGTTTAAAAACTATTTTAAAACTGCTTTTAGAAGTCTAAAACACAACAAAACCTACGCAGCCATCAATGTTACAGGCCTTGCCGTCGGGATAGCTGCATGTCTTTT
>JABDDT010000040.1 GCA_013287475.1 Bacteroidota bacterium | reverse complement strand
TCTACGAAGCCTGGAACAGAGGGGTTTCTGATGCAAAGATTCAGTGCTGGGATAATACGCCCAATATCCTGGGACCTACTTTGAAAAAAGATTATCCTGAAATTGCAGATTTTGCGAGAACAGTTGGCGGATCTTTTGTAACTGCTGTGGGTGACAGGAAGTTTTCAAGCGCATACCTGATCGTGGATCCGGCCTTTTTAACCATGTTCAGTTTCCCTTTGAAAGAAGGCAATCCCAATAATGCCTTACATGATATTTATTCCATTGTGATCACGGAAAAAATGGCTACCAGGCTATTTGGCAAAGATGATCCAATGAACAAACAGATAAAAATAGACAGTAATAATTTTACGGTTACTGGTCTCATGAAAGATCTACCAACGAATACAAGATTCAGTTTTGACTATCTTCTTTCATGGAAAATGATGAACAAGCTGGGATGGGATGATGAATTCTGGAATAATAATCGGCCCAATACATTTATTCTGCTCAAACCACATGTTAATATTGAAAATCTTTCTGCCAGAATAAAAACCATTTCACAAATTCATTCGAAAGGAGCCGTAAAAGAAGAGGTATTTCTTCATCCTTTAAATAAATGGCATTTGTATTCCAGCTTCGAAAATGGTAAAGAGGCTGGCGGACTAATTGATACAGTTCGCATGTTCATGCTGATTGCATCATTTATACTTCTGATCGCCTGTATCAATTTTATGAATCTCAGCACAGCAAGAAGTGAAAAACGTGCAAAAGAAGTGGGCATCCGGAAAGTATCAGGCGCTTATAAATCTTCGCTGGTCATGCAGTTCCTTGGAGAATCATTGCTGATTGCTTTCATTTCAGGAGTTTTCGGATTACTATTAGTACAGCTTTTTTTGCCTTCCTATGATATCATGATCGGCAAACAACTCCTGCTCCCCTATCTGAATCCATATTTCTGGATTTATGCGCTAGTATTTATTTTGATTACCGGATTACTGGCCGGCAGTTATCCTGCTTTTTTTCTTTCTTCATTCAAACCCGTTTCCGTACTGAAAGGAAAATTCAAAAATGGCCAGTCACTCGTTACACCGCGCAGGCTCCTGGTGATCTTACAATTCAGTTTCGCCATCATACTTATAATAAGTACCCTGGTGGTTGTTCAACAAATCCGGTACGCGGAAAAAAGAGATACGGGCTATGATCGCAGTCAACTGGTATATCATTTTATGACGGGTACCCTTACGAAGAATTATGCGATGGTTAAGAATGAATTATTGCAATCAGGAATAGCTACTACTGTTAATCGAACCAGCTGGCCCCTGACGGAAATCTGGAGCGATACATGGGATATCGGCTGGGAAGGAAAATCTCCTTATGATAAAACAGATTTCGACAGGTTCAGCACGGATGATAACCTGGTGAAAACAGCCGGGTTAAAATTGGTGGAAGGTCGCGATATGGATCTTACCAGATTTCCTACAGATTCAACTGCGGCACTGTTAAATGAAAGTGCCGTTAAAACTATGGGATTTAAAAATCCGATCGGGCAACTCATCACAGATAACGGGAAGACCTATCATATCACAGGTGTTATCAAAGATTTTATTTTAAAATCTCCCTATGAACCAGTGGCTTGTATGGCGATTGAAGGGAGCGCTTCCAATACAGGTTTGAATGTGCTTAACGTCAAACTAATGGCAGGAAGCAATGCACAAGACAATATGAGGAAAATGGAAAAGATCCTCAAAAAATATAATCCGGATTATCCCTTTGAATATCATTTTGTGAATGAAGCATATGCCCGGAAATTTGAAGACACAAAACGTACAGCGACACTTTCAGCATTATTCGCTGGACTAACCATCGTCATTTCCTGCCTGGGATTATTCGGACTGGCATCTTTTATGGCGGTTCAGCGTACAAAAGAAATCGGTGTGCGCAAAGTGCTCGGTGCGACTGTGTTGAATTTATGGCAACTTTTGTCGAAGGATTTTATCGTGCTCGTGTTGATTTCATTATGCATTGCCGTTCCCATTTCATGGTATTTCATGAACCAGTGGCTTTTGCAATTTGATTACCGGACCGCATTGTCATGGTGGATCTTTGCTGCCGCCGGACTGGGTGCAATTTTGATTACATTGCTCACGATAAGTTATCAATCTCTGAAAGCAGCAATTGCGAACCCGGTTGCCAGCTTGAGAACCGAGTAGTATAGGAGTATAAGAGTATAAGAGTATAGGAGTATATGAGTATAAGAGTATAAGAGTATAAGAGTGACTTGCTAATAACTATATTATTACATCAATGATTTAAACAAATAATGATATCATCGCACTCTTATACTCTTATACTCTTATACTCATATACTCCTATACTCTTATACTAAAAAGTAGTGCTAAAAACTAATAACGAATGTTAAAAAATTATCTAACAACCGCCTGGCGCAATCTGAGTAAACACAAACTCTATACGGGCATTAATATCGTCGGACTGGCTATCGGCATGGCTGCCTGCGTCGTGATAACGTTGTTTGTTTTTTACGAAAGAAGTTTCGACCGGATGCACACTAAGAATATTTACCGGCTCAACGAGGTCCAGAAATGGCCGGGTATGTTGTCTCCACAAAAAGTGGCGCTCTCCATGTTTCCCATGGGCCCTACGCTGAAAGAAGATTTTCCTGAAATAAAAAATTATACCCGTGTTAACTGGAATGATGATTACCAAATGACTTTCGGAGAAAAAAGGATTTATTATAAGCACACTTATTTTGTGGACACTTCCTTTCTGTCCATTTTTGATTTCCCTTTACTAAAAGGTAACCGGCAACGGGTTTTACTCAAACCAAACAGCGCCGTTCTTACGGAATCAGGCGCCAGAAAATTATTTGGCGATGCTGATCCGATCGGAAAAACTATTACACATTATGCCGGAGACACGGCTTCATTTACTGTAACAGGAATCATGAAGGATATTCCTGATAATTCACAATTGCAATTCGAGGCATTATTTTCTTTCAATTCGATTTATAAGCCGGACTGGATGAATAACTGGGGAGGAAACTGGCTCAACACCTATCTGGAATTAGCGCCGGGTACGAATATAGCTGCCATGACGAAAAAATTTCCTGCCTATCTGAAAAAGCATATGACACGCGATGATGGATGGAAAGGTTATGAACTTTTTCTTCTTCCATTGCAGGATGTTCATTCGAATTCCGCTGACATCGGTCTTGATTACCTCAACTTCCAAAAGTTTGATAAAAACTATACGAATATTTTCATGATCATTGCCCTGATCGTGCTAAGCATTGCCTGTATAAATTTTATGAACCTTTCCACTGCCAGATCTTCAGAAAGAGCTAAGGAAGTGGGCATTCGTAAGTCGATTGGCGCGCAACGTTTTCAATTGGGTCTTCAGTTCCTGGGTGAAACTGTTTTGCTGTCACTCATTGCACTGGTACTTGCAATCATATTTGTTTTCCTGGTACTGCCATATATCGAAAACCTTAGCCAGAGAAATCTTCAACCAATTCTTTTACAACATCCAGGAATCATAATTTCTATTTTGACAGGATCGATTGTCGTTGGAATTGTATCCGGAATTTATCCGGCCATCTATCTGTCATCTTTTCAGCCTTCGAAAGTTTTAAAAGGTGGCGCTGTTGCAGTCAATAAAAAAGTGAACTTTAGAAATATCCTGGTAGTGGGTCAGTTTGTGAGTGCGATCTTTTTAATTATTGCAACCATCTTTGTTTTCCGCCAGCTAAAATATATGCAGGATAAGGATCCGGGATATGTGCGTGATAATATGATCACGATTACGCTGGATGATATTACCTACAGGAAATATGATTTGTTGAAAACTGAATTATCTGCCAGTCCCTTTGTGGCAGGCGTTACAGCCTGTCGCGATCAACTGGGCGGACACCTGGATCAGACCGGAGTGGAATTCAAAGGCGATGGGCCAAAACAACAGATATCCAGTACCATCCTGATGGTTGATCCGGATTATATGAATGTATACAAGATGAAGCTGGCTTACGGGAGGGATTTTTCTCATGAAAAACATGCCAATGGAACGGAGTATATTCTGAATGAAAGGCTGGCACACGAATTATTGAAGGACGTCCCAAGAGCGGATATTAGCTCACTGATTGGAAGACATTTCGGATTTGATTCTGCCGGCAAAATTGTAGGGATTGCGAAAGATTTTAATTTCAATTCTCTTCATTATAAAATTGAAACTATTTTTCTTTTCAATCAAAAGGAATGGGGGTTTGGAACGCTTTCAGTAAAAGTAAATGGAGATAAAGCCAGTCAGGCTATTGCATTAATTCAAAAAATATGGCATGATAATTTCCCGGATCATCCGTTGCAATACCAGTTTCTGGATGATCATTTCAAAGAAGTGTACCGTACGGATGCACAGATTACACAGATGGTCGGTATCCTGGCTTTCCTTGCTATTTTAATTTCCTGTCTGGGTTTATTCGGACTGGCGTCTTATTCTGCGGAAAGAAGGATCAAGGAAATCGGTGTTCGTAAAGTGCTGGGTGCTTCGATGTCGAGCATAGTCGCTCTTCTCTCCAGACATTTTATCAAACTCGTGCTTATTGCGAATGTGATTGCATGGCCATTAGCCTGGTACACAGTAAACCGATGGATGGAGGATTATGCTTATCGCTTACCCATGAGCTGGTGGGTATTTATTTTGTCCGGCGTTACAGCTCTGGCTATCGCATTAATCACAGTTAGTTTTCTGGCCATGAAAGCCGCGGCGGCGAATCCTGTAGAGAGTCTTCGAACTGAGTAAAGACTTAATACTAATGTGGCGAATATGTAATTGTAGAAATGAAGGAATGTGAGAGTTAAATAAGGAAATGACAATGTGAAAAAATATAATCTGAGTATCAAGCCCATATTTTCACATTATCATTTAGCATTTAATGTCCACATTCCCTCATTTCTACAATTACATATTTGCCACATTATCAACCAGGTCTATCAGCCAGCTTGCTTCGAATTCTGCCGTACAACAAATAAATGGTAAGTCCCACTCCCATCCAGATGAAAAATACCATCCAGCTTTTGGCGGGGATTTCAATCATGAGGTATAAGCAAAATAAAACGCCGAGCACCGGGATCACGGAATAATTGCGGGTAAAAGTGAGGATGGAGATAATGAAAGCTACGACGAGGAATAATAGAAATAAAATTTCCTGGTAGGATTCTCCTGAAAAATTCTGAAAGGCATCTCCGATACGATGTCTCGCAAAAAATAAAAATATCGCAAATAAAACGAAGATGATATATTTCCCGTTCAGGTAAGGGATACTGAATTTACCGGGTACGCGAATCAGTTTAGGTAAATACAAAACGCCGCCGCAAACCAGCACAAATGCAAATAGTGTTCCGATACTGGTAAGGTCAGTCATCAGTTTATCATCCACAACCAAGACGGTCAGTCCCACAAATAATCCGGATATAATGGTTGCAAATCCTGGTGTCTTAAAACGGGGGCTGATACGTCCGAAAGCAGGTGGCAGCAAGCCATCACGACTCATGCTCATCCAGATCCTTGGCTGGCCGATCTGAAAAACGAGAAGAACTGATGTGGAAGCCACGACAGCGCTTATTGAAATGACAAACCCGACTTTGTGCATGTTGATTTTATCAAAAACATAAGCGAGCGGGTCGGCGACGAATTCAAATTCTTTATAGTTGACCAGTCCCGTGATGACGAGTGCCGTGACCACATAAATCACCGTACAAATCAGCAGTGAATTGATCATACCCTTTGGGAGATCCTTCTGTGGATTCCGGCATTCCTCGGCCGTAGTGGAAATTGCATCAAATCCTATGTAAGCAAAAAATACCGAGGAGACACTTTGCATCACGCCACCCATTCCTTCCGGAAGAAATGGTTTCCAGTTGTGCGTTGAGCCGGTTGAAAAAATCAGCCAGAACCCAAGTACGGCGATAAAAAGAAGTACGGTAAGTTTTAGTCCGACCATAAAATTCGCGCTCTTGCGGCTTTCATTGATGCCGATATAAGCAAGCGATGTGATGAGCATGACAATAATAAATGCCGGCAGGTTGATGATAAATTTAATGCCTGCAATTTCAGGTGCATTCAAAAAAACCAAACCTTCCACTGGTTTGTGTGCAGCGATTGCAGTCTGGTAGGTCATTTTCGCTGTCTGGTAACCGATCGCCAGCCAGTCGGGCAGATGAATGCCCATCGTTCTTAAAATATTATTGAAATAAGCGCTCCAGGAAATGGCGACAACCACATTACCGATCGCATATTCGAGAATCAGGGCCCAGCCGATGATCCAGGCAATCACTTCACCAAAGCTCACATAAGAATAAGTATAAGCACTGCCGGCTACAGGAACGCGCGATGCAAATTCTGCATAACAAAGCGCCGTAAAACCACAGGTAACGGCTGTAATAAGGAAAAGAAAAATAACTCCGGGCCCTCCGTGATATGCAGCCGTTCCGATCGTGGAGAAAATACCAGCTCCGATCACAGCCGCAATGCCCATGAACGTAAGATCTCTTACGCCCAAACATTTTCTGAGTTTCTCTTCATGTACATCTCCCAGTCCCGCTTCTGAATCCCTGATAATTTTCTCTAAAGATTTTCTCCTGAAGATGGATGAAGCCATTTTTAACTAGTGTGGTAGTGTGGTGGTGTGGTAGTGTGAAAGTGTAATATAAGGATTAACTAATAACTTTCTATTCAGCATTAAGCTTTAGGCTTTGGGCTTTAGGCTTTAGGCTCGTAATGTATTTCCTGAGTTGATCATGGTAAGTTTTACTTAACGGCACGAGTGGCAGACGGAGTTCATTTTCTATAAGGCCCAGTTCAGCCATAGCAGCTTTAACACCCGCCGGATTATTTTCAACAAAAAGCAATTCATAACCTTCTATCAACCCGTCGTTTATTTTTTTCGCTTTTTCCAGATCACCGTCTAATGCTGCACGAACCATATTTGAAAATGCCTGAGGAAAACTGTTGGCAGCCACGCTGATCACTCCCTGCATACCGATGGCTATCTGAGGAAAAGCCAGGGCATCATCGCCGCTTACAACAAGGAAATTCTCGGGACAGTCACGCAAAATCAGGGCGCATTGTGCCATATCACCCCCTGCTTCCTTGATGCCAGAGATATTTGGTAATTCTGCAAGACGCAGGACAGTAGGGACATTAATATTACGGGCGGTTCTCGCAGGAACATTATATAATATCACAGGCTTGGGAGACGCTTCTGCAATCGCTTTGTAATGCTGATAGAGTCCTTCCTGGGAAGGTTTGCTGTAATAAGGACTGGCGCTGAGTACCGCCACCGCATGATCCGTTGGAAGTTTTTCAATTTCACGAATCACTTCCTTTGTATCGCTTCCTCCTGCACCGATCACGACAGGAACACGCTGGTTAACTACTTCGATGGTGAGTCGCGCTATGCGAACTTTCTCATCTCTTGATAATGTAGGCGTTTCTCCGGTTGTCCCGAGGGTCACAACATATTCCACCCCACCTGCAATCACATGTTCTATAACTCTTGCTAATGCAGGCTCATCAATTGTTTTGGATGAAGTGAATGGCGTAACGAGTGCGACGCCTGTTCCGGACAATAAAGGGATCAGATTACTCATGGTTCACGGGAATGATGTCAATAATTTCTGGTTCCTGTTCATTGTAATGAATTATTTCTGGTTGTTCCGGAAGTTCATCCCAGAATCCCATTTTTGTAAACTTATCGATGCGATTATTGATGCGTAGTTCAGCCGGAATATTTTTCAGCTCTTGTAGTGTTTGAATAAGTTGTGGTTTTAACAATGCGGCTGCTTCATTATAATCCCAGTGAGCACCGCCAATTGGCTCCGGTACGATCCCGTCGATGAGTCCAAATCCAAGCATGTTGTCTGGTGTAAGCCGGAGTTCTTCTGCTGCTTTTTCCTTCTGATCCCAGCTGCGCCATAAAATGGAACTGCAATTTTCGGGAGATATCACCGAGTACCAGGAATTCTCCAGCATAAAAACCCTGTCTCCCACTCCGATGCCCAATGCCCCACCTGATGCGCCTTCTCCGATGATCACGCATATAACGGGTACCTTCAACCGAATCATTTCATAAATATTCCTTGCAATGGCTTCTCCCTGTCCGCGTTCCTCTGCCTCCATGCCGGGAAATGCGCCAGGTGTATCTATCAGTGTGATAATGGGTTTATTAAATTTCTCGGCGAGTTTCATCAGACGGAGTGCTTTACGGTAACCTTCGGGATTTGCCATTCCGAAATTGCGCATCTGGCGCATTTTGGTATTGGTTCCTTTTTGCTGACCGATGAACATGACCGTTTCACCATCAAGCTGGGCGAACCCGCCTACCATGGCTTTATCATCCTTCACGTTCCTGTCCCCGAATAATTCGATGAAATTCTCCGACAATTTCTCGATATACTTCATGGTATACGGACGGTCGGGATGGCGGCTTAGTTGAACTTTCTGCCAGGGAGTAAGATGAGCGGTAATATCGCGCCGGCGTTCAGTGACCTGGTCATATAGCTTGTTGATGGAATCGGAAAGATCGACCTTTGTCTTTTCAGCCGTTTGCCTGAGTTTTTCAATCTCATCGAAGAGCTCTTTAATTGGTTTTTCAAAGTCCAGGAACTGCCGGTTTTTATCCAGGGGCATAGGCTTATTATATTGGTGTAAATTTAAGCTAAGCTCAAAATATAGGAAAGTTTAATTCGGGGGCCCATTTGGGGGGCTTTTTACAGCAAGTGGGTCATTTTGTTCATCCTGGAAAATCGGAGGAACGAATCCACAATTTCAGTTTCTTGCATTCCCTGAGACGACACCGGTAGATTAATTCCGGATGCTTTGTTTTGCGTATAGGGGTTAGTTTGTGGGACTCGCTTCGTGTAATGTCGATTTTGGAAATTTGATGATCCGAAACTGGAATTGTTTGTTCAGGAATTGGCATTATCTCCTTTTTCAGCAAATTCGAACCTGTAAGCTGAAGGTTTCCGCTCCTGTGTCTTAACCTTGTTTTGCGAGGTGATGGGATGGGGAAATACTGGTTAAGGAGCGGATCTATATGAATCAGTTTCAGGCTTTCAGTAATACTTTCTGGTTCCTTACCAGCCTTCAGCATCTTCAATGCTTCACCCGTTAACAAGCGGTAGAGGTTATATTGTTTTATTTCTGCGGGAACCATTTTAGACAATGACGAAGCGATGGGTGAAGCTTCCTTCATCCGGTTACCGCTTTCGCGGAAGCCCCTGAATGCGGCGTCATTCTTCACGCGTTCACCCGTGAGCGACGTGCACCTGCGGACAATATTCTTCCCGGAAAAAGGGGAATAATAATAATAGAGCCCCAGTTTCCTGTCGATGCCGGTAATTACGTTGTTAGCGATTCTTTTCATATAAGTCAAAAACAACGAAAAAAATAAATGGAAATTATATGCAGACGAAAATATTATTATGTTTGCCCGGGATGGTAAAATATTCATGATAGTCAGTGCTTGAAATTCATATATTCATCAGTTAAAATAAGGAGATAAAGCGCAGTTTTGCCCTGTTCAGGATGCCATCGGCTTCTTATTGTATTCTTGTTGTGTTCGCTATTTCTTCGTTTCGGATGGCTTTCTACAGGGGGAAAACAAGAAGAATATACGAACACAACAAGAACACATTAGGAAGAACTTGTCATTTTACAGAGGCTATGTGCACAGGCTAAGGCCTAAAGCCCAAAGCCTAAAGCTCAAAGCTTAAAGCTTAATGAATAAAAATTATACATCGGCAAGAAATTTTTCTACCTGTTTGATTTATAACGAATTCCGGAAAAAATCATGCTGAAAAGTTTTGATAAAATGACACCAAAACCATTATCTTTGCCCTCCTTCGGATGAAAAAACGGAGGCTGATGGCCGTAAAAGGCAACTGTCCTAAAAAAGCAGTCACATCAAACAAGAGGATCGGTAGTTCAGTTGGTTAGAATGCTGCCCTGTCACGGCAGAGGTCGCGGGTTCGAGTCCCGTCCGGTCCGCTCTAAGTCCGCATGGAAATGAAAATATTGTTATTTTGAAAGGCCAGCGCCCATATATGTAAAACTGTTGTTTAATTCTTTCGCGAGCCCTTCCCATTTATCTGTTGGGGTTATTGCTATGAGTTTAAATCTCATAGTCACCAGCGACTCAGTATAATTCCTTCGAAGCGTGATCATATTTGCACGCGGTTGTTCAAAATCGCTACGTTTAGCAGTATAGCTCCTGAGTGTCTTTAAATATTTGTAATTCAAATCCAGGAAAGCAGCAGAAACAGTATCTCCTTTCATCGTGTATTCGTTTACATATTTTTTAGCCTCGGCTTTCCCGGTGGGATCTGAAATACTTCGGTCGCATGCACGTATCAACCGGTCTTGCATCTTCTTGTTTTCACTTGCCAGTTGTTTTTTTGCTTTTCCTTTTTCGGGCGTTACTAAAACTTTATTTATTATACTATCCCATTCACCCGGTTTGATCAACGACCTGATTACTATCTCTGAGTCCAGAAAATTATTCTGTAGACTTATAAGGCCGGCATAAAAACTATTATATACCTCTGCAAATTGTTCCCGTGTCGAAGCACGATTCATATTGAGATCAACCAGTTTTTTATCAGTTCCCTTTTTAGTTTCCTTTTGGAAATTCTCCTGATCTTTCGCAACCGCCTTTATGATTTTATCTATCTTATCCCTTCGGCTTTTATCTTTTACATAAGTACTGACATTCTTTGCCAGATTCGGATTAAGCAGGAACGTTTCATGTCCGCCGCCCAGAAAAAGATATGCAACGAGTAATCCTATAAGCATGGTTTCTTTTTTTTAATTTACTAATATTTATTCTTTTTACATATTCGGAGGAATCTAAGCTCTGTCAGATATCGCTGCCGATGACTAACATTCACGGATATATAACCAATATAAACAGTTCGGTGACGGAAGTTAATTGTTTAACTAATCAGCACGCAGCTTTAATAAAGAGAAACTGAAGGTAGTATTGTTTCCAGATTGATTACATATTTAATTGGACTCCATTTTCTTAAGATCACCAGCATCAGTAACTCACTTACTTCTTAATTGTGTAAAAATGTCTTGGAGGAAGCGATATCAAAATAGGGTAAACCTCAAATCGTAAACTCTGATCAGGGAACGCAATATAATACTAGCGCTCTTTGGACACAATATCTTGAACGGATGGAAATACAAATATCGATGGATGGAAAAGAAAAGGCGCTGGACAATATATGGATCGAACGATTTTGGAAATCTATTAAATACAATCACATCTACCTGAACCCGGCCGATGATGGTCTTAAACTCTATGAAGGAGTTCAAGACCACAGGAGCTGCTACCACTGCGGCTTGTAAAATAATAATCCTTTTATTAACACTGCTGCAGAATGCTTATAAACAATGCTGTTTAACAGTTAAACCTATCGTATTACTTTCAAACCGAGTAATTCTTATTATTTTTAGTTTATAGTATTTCTAAATAGAAAGATGATGAATTAAATCATTCAGATTCGGCAACAATTAAAACTTTCGTTATTTATTTCACACTTCCACCCTTCTAAACCTCTCCCTCTCACCCTTATTTGAGTTTTTCATTAACGGTCTAATTAATTTCAGTTTCCCGTAAGGAGCGGATGTTAGTATTTCTGAAAGCAATTTTATTTCTTAATGTCTTTACCATAAAAAATAATTATGACAACATTTCGCACCAAGATATATCATCTGATTTCCCTAACCCGTCGAAGGAGAGCCAGCATACTAAAGAACACCAAAATCCTGGCCGTGATCCTTATTGCTCTCGGATTATTGCACGGCTACGCGGCAGCACAAGTGGCGGCTGACCAGCCGGATCGAACCGTTCTCCCACCAGCCGCGGCACCATTCAAGGGCAAGATTGAGGACTACCTGATGAACTCAAAGCAAGCCTGGCCCAGCCGCTCAAGGCGCCGAAAGGTGCGCCCAACGTGCTGCTCATCTTTGGCGACGATGTCGGCTTCGGCGTCATGAGCGCGTTCGGCGGGCCGGTGAACACGCCGGTCTTCGATCGGATAGCGAAGTCGGGATTGCGCTTCACCGATTTTCATACCCATGCCATTTGCGCCGCGTCGCGGGCCGCTTTGCTCACCGGGCGCAACGGCCATTCCGTCGGCTTTGGCTGCCTCCCAGAGACCGCAGTCGGTTTCTCGGGATATAACACCATCCATCCGCCCAAAGCCGCAGACGTTCTCGAAATCCTGCGCATGAACGGTTACGGCACCGCCTGGATTGGCAAGTCCGACTTTACCCCCAGCTGGGAAGTCACGATGGCCGGACCGTTTGACCACTGGCCGACCAAGGGCGCCGAGTATTTCTATGGCTTCTTCGGCCCCGGCGTGAGCCAATGGTATACGCCGCTCTGGCGGAACCACACGCCCGTGTGGCCGCCTAAAACGCCGGAAGAAGGCTATATCTTCGACGATGACATGGCCAACGAGGCGATCGGCTGGATTGACCAGCAAAAGTCAATCCATCCCGACAAGCCGTGGATACTGTATTACGCCCCGACTTCGGCCAAGGCGCCGGTCGCCGCGCCGAAGGAGTTCATCGACAAATACCGTGGCAAGTTCGACGACGGCTACGACAAGCTCCGCGAGCGCATCCTGGCGCGGCAGATAGAAATGGGGATTGTGCCGCCCGGCACGAAACCTTCGCCGGGGCCCGATGTCATACCGCCCTGGGACAAGCTCACCGATACGGACAAGAAGGTCGGCGCCCGCTGGATGGAAGTCTTCTGCGGCGCGGTCGAGCACATCGATTACCAGATCGGCCGCATCGTCGACTTCATCGAGCAATCGGGTGACCTGGACAATACGCTCATCATCTACATCGCCGGCGACAACGGACCAGATCCCGAAGGCGGTCTGCACGGCATCATGAACAAACTGACTTATGTCAACGGCATACCGGAGTCGCTCGACGATGTGGCGAAGCATATGGACGAGTTCGGAGGCCCGAAATCGTTCGGCTGCTATCCCGTTGGTTGGGCCTACGCCACTTCCGGACCATATAGTTATGGCAAAATGGTAACCTCAGGTGGAGGTTGCAGTGTGGCTGTTGCAATCTCCTGGCCGGCGCGCATCAAAAATAAGGGCGGCCTGCGCCCACAGTTTACTCACGAAATTGACATCTGCCCGACCATCCTTGAAGCCGCCGGCGTGCCCGCGCCGAAGGTCGTCAACGGCACTGTTCAGGAACCGATGGCAGGCGTGAGTATGACTTACACATTCGATGATGCAACTGCGAAGGACAGACACACGACGCAATATTTCGAGTTGACCGGTAGCCGTGCGATATATCAAGACGGCTGGTGGGCAGGCACGCTCCATGGCCTGGACGGTGTGACCACGGTCCAAGCCAAACCGATCGTGCCTTTCGACAAGGACATCTGGCAGCTCTACGACCGCAGGAATGACTTCGGCCTCGCCACCGACTTGGCGGCCCAGCATCCGGAAAAGCTCAAGGAATTGCAGGCGCTCTTTGACCATGAGGCCCGCAAATACGACGTATATCCGATGGCTGATAACCCCGTTGAAATGCGTATGTTCGGCACTCCGCCAGCGCTCGTCGCCGGCAACAAGGCGAGCTATGGCCCGGACACCCAACGGCTCCCGGAGGACGGGGTCATCGACATCAAGAACCGGTCGTTCTCCATCGTCGCCGAGGTCGAAAACCCGGACGGCAATGCCGAAGGTATGATCAACACCTGCGGCGGGGAGACCGGCGGCTACGCGCTCATGATTCAGAATGGCAAGCCGACCTTTATCTACAACTGGGTCGCGCTGGAGCGTTACACGATTACCTCCCCGGATCCGCTGCCGAAAGGGAAGAGCACGATTCGACTGGACTTCGCCTATGACGGCGGTGGTCTGGGCAAGGGCGGCACGGCCACACTGTTGGTCAATGGCACGAAAGTGGCCGAAGGCCGCATCGCGAAAACAGTGCCGTTTCTTTTCTCGATGGCCGAGACATTCGATGTGGGTATGGACTGGTGCACGCCAGTGTCGCCAACCTACAAGGTGCCGTTCAAATTCACAGGTAAGATCAAGCTCGTGACGATCGAAGCCAAGTAATGAGTTTCTGGATTGCGCACGCCTTGAAACGATCCGAGGCGGGCGCACCAAAACCTCAGGTGAAATCGTAAAAATCACAGGAGCAAAAAGGGGGCATCGTCGGTTATCCTTGGCAGATAATTACATTTCTATAATCTCAGAAAGTATGCGAAAAGAAACTTATAGACCTTAACATGAATCGTGCTTCTATCCTGGATGAATTTGTTAATCCTACCTAACGAATGGGAAAGTATATTGAAGAAGGTTCTTTTAGAACAACCAGAGAAGGAAAAAATCAGAAAGAAATTAAATATAGAAAATTAAAAAATAAGTGACGAATTACTCAAATTATGCAACTCACATATTCCTGACTCAGATGGAAAAAGACAGGCTGAAATATATTTAGTCGTTATGCGATTTAAACTTCTTGCAATCACTCCTGAAAAAGAATGGGAAGGGTTAGCCAAAGAACTCAATAACAATTTCAAGTTTATAGATGCGGGCTTTTCGGAGTAACGATGATCAAAGTGAGAGCGTAAAATAATTTGTTAGGTATCCATTATATGAGGAGTTGGAACGATAGAAGATGCAGGAGTTTTATCTATTAAGGTTTGTAATGCTGTTTAACAGTTAAATAATATCAAGTCTTAGACTCTTCACTCTACAGAGTTACCTTCAGATTCATTTCAACTTTGATTAAAACATATCGGTATGAAATATTCACTGCTTGCGTTATTCATATTATCTGCTTGTTTGCAGTCATGCAATTCGGGCTCAACAAATACATCAACAACTTCTTCAACAGAAAATGGTTCATCGGCCGATTCCCTAAGGGCTATCGTGAAAGAAGCTTATGTCTACGGTTTCCCGATGGTGGATGCCTACCGTATTCAATATGCTTATTTCATAAATCGAAATAATGCCGAATTTAAAGCACCTATTAATCAAATTTATAGTGAGGCCCGCGTTTTCACTCCTAAGGATACAGTAATTCAAACGCCCAATTCCGATACTCCCTACAGCTTTGCTGAATTAGACCTGCGCGGAGAACCTATGATACTCACCGTTCCGGCCATTGAAAAAAACAGGTATTTCAGTGTCCAATTAGTTGACGAGTACACATTTAATTTTGCCTATATCGGTACCCGCACCTCTGGCAATAACGGGGGCAGTTTCCTAATTGCCGGTCCGGGATGGAATGGTGAAACTCCAAAGGGAATTACAAAAGTAATTCGGTCGGAAACGGAATTTGTAATGGCAGGTTATCGTACACAGTTATTTAATCCCGCAGATATTCTTAATGTCAAGAAAATCCAGGCTGGCTATAAAGTGCAGACACTCTCTGCGTTTCTGAAAAAAGATACATCCGCCAAAACAACCGCCATAGATTTTATTGCTCCACTTTCACCGGCTCAGGAACGCGAATCACCGCAGTTTTTCAGCATACTCAATTTCATTTTAAAATTCTGTCCAACAGATTCCTCAGAAAAAGATCTGATGACACAATTCGCGAAAATTGGTGTAGGCGGAGGAATGGATTTCAATACAGCAAAACTCAGCCCTGAAATGAAAACCGCCGTTCAGGGCGGCATCGCAGATGCATGGAAAGAGTTTCAAGATTTTAAGAAAAATGAATTTGAAACCGGTAAAGTAACCGCAGGTGATGTCTTTGGCACCAGGGAATATTTGAAAAATAATTATCTCTACAGAATGGCTGCAGCTGTTTTAGGCATCTTCGGTAATTCTAAACTGGAAGCCATGTACCCCGCTTATGCTAAAGATTCCAGCGGACAGTTATTAAATGGGACAAATCATTATACCGTGCATTTTAATAAAGGTGAATTTCCTCCGGTCAATGCATTTTGGTCCCTTACCATGTATAAACTACCCTCGAGTCTGCTTTATGCTAATTCCATTAACCGTTTTCTTTTGAACTCGCCGATGATGCCGCAATTTAAAAAAGATGCGGATGGTGGACTTACTTTTTATATTCAACATGATTCTCCTGGTGCTGGAAAAGAATCCAACTGGCTGCCTGCTCCTGATGGTCCTTTCATCGTATTCATGCGCTTGTATTGGCCAAAAGAAGTAGCACTGGATGGAACCTGGAAACATCCTCCCATGATTAAAAGCTAAGATTATTGATCTAAACGAAACTAGGAGTTTCTTATAATTGAACCAGGAATTGACAGCAATAGATATTTTGAAAATATTATTTCTAAAGCATCTCAACCATAAATCCGATGGTTCGAATATTTGGCAGATCCAATCCGCTTTCAATCAAATAGATTTGACGTCCTGCTTCATTCAGCTTTTTAATTCGATATTGCTCACCGTCTTGTACCTCTGCTGGAATACAACTAATCCGTTTCTGTTTTGCCTGACTAAAAAATTTGAAAACTCTAAGCCCCACCGGTCAATAACCATTAACCAAAATCAATTGTTATGAAAAAAATATTGCGAGTCATTAGCAAGGGAACTATGCTATATATACTCTTCATGCAGGTTCTGAATAGCCAGGCACAGCAAGCGAATAAGCCTACAGAGAAACCATTCTCTTTTGTTGTTTATGGTGACTCCCGGTCAATGATGGACTTTCCGTATAAACAGGACCAGGAAGCAGAAACTCGCAAACTGTTGGTTGAAATGTTTTCCCTTGTGCTTCCTCAAAAAGTAGCAGAAGAAGTGATACAAAAAAATGTCAAGCTAACTTATGATCCATCTTCACATGAGCTTATTCAGGTGGTGATGCCTTTTATGACTTCAAGCGAGGTCATGACTCTTAAAGTAGATAAAGGTTGGATAACCGAGGCCTCAGTTGAAGACGTAAAACTTCTTCCAGGAGTGAGCCGCACGATGTTCAGACTGGAAGGCGGTCAGTGGATTCACGAACAGATAGTGCGAGAAGTTAAGAGCGGGCAGGCCAAGTTTATTCTTAACAGCGGCGACCTTGTTTGGTGGGGAAGCCAGGCCGACAAACCTTCGGATAATCCATATTGGAAGTTGTTTCACAAAACAGTATTTGATCGTTTGCCAGCCCCGGACCGTGACATGCGTGATCAAGGATTGGAGGGACGTTATTATATTTCCGCCGGCAACCACGAAACCTGGGCTGATTCCAGTATGGAAGGTATGTTGACTACATTCCCATACTTGAAAAAATATGGAGTCAGCCCAACAAACTTAATTTATAAGTTCGATTTCGATGGCGTACGCTTCATCTTCCTCTGGACCGGCAGATACGACTATCGCCAGCCGGGTGCCTGGGTTGGTACCCGACCACCATATGAAGATCAGATGAAACAGCTTACGGTCTGGTTGGATGAAGCTAAAATTGCCGGTATCCATAAGGTTTTTATCAGCTTTCACAACCCCGTCTACAGTCGGATGGGATTTGGAGGAATTAATGAAAACGAGAATCCTCATGCATTGATTTCATCCTATGCCAAAGATTTGGACATAGTAGTTTTTAATGGGCATGTGCATACAACCCAGATATTTCAGGTGGATGGGGTAAAGTACCTTTTGACGGGAGGAGGGGGTGCAGAACAGGATCCGATCCTTCCTGGCAGAACTCAAACCAAGGTACCCGATGGCTATCCTGAAGATTTGTATTGGAAAGGCGAACCACCGAGAGAAGAATACAATTATGTACGCATAGATGTGCTGCCAGGCCAACCAACCAAGTTTACGATTAACAGATTCAGGCCTGGGTCTTCTGAACCATACGCATCAATAGATCTAAATGCTCTGTTCAGTTCCTCCAAATAACTCAATTCTATGGGAGATGAAAAATTAAGTTAAATGATTAAAATAATAAAAATCCGGTAACAGAGTTCACGACTCCATTACCGGAATACATTTTACGTGTCAAAAAAAATAAAAACTCTTAATTCTGCATATAAGAACAAATGCCCTTTTTTATTTTATTCTATTTTGAAATCCTTATTGTCCTGGATTGATATCAATTTTATAAGCTTGTAATTGTTTTTTTAAGCCTTCCACTAATTGGTATTCCGAGATTTTTATTGGCCCTGTATACCCATCACTCTGCAATTTTCGCGGAGGGTATTTAATATAAGTTTTCATAACCGCCTCCAGTTGTTGTCCCATCACAGGTCCCATCCAGGTAGTTTCAGTAAAATTGTTCATGAAAAGATCATATCGTTCCTGAGGATCTCCAATAAGATTGAAAATCTGAGGGACTGTTGCCACGTATTTATCTGGTCCCTTCCAGCCCAGGTTGGCATCAACCGCGAGGCCACCCGTAGGTGCACCATCATCACCACGCAGATTAAATACAAATTTATATTCGTGCCAGCGAACAGCACCGGGAAGCAATTCGTTCTCCGTAAAATAATACCATGTATCTCTCGGACATTTACCTGTTCCGAAAAGTACGGGTGTCATATCATAGCTGTCGAAAATAGTAGGCTGACCAGCCAGATCGTTCTCAGGCAGTTTTACATTTGCGACGGCTGCAAAAGTCGCCATAAAATCTAGTCCCCCAATGATATCATGATTTTTTATGTCAGCTGGAATCTTTCCAGGCCATACTGCGATGGCAGGGACCCTGTTACCTCCTTCACGATCGGTTCCTTTTGTTCCACGGAAAGGAGTATAGCCGGCATCAGGGTATACATCCTGCCAGGCACCATTATCTGTTGTGAAAAATACCAGCGTATTTTTATCGAGACCCAGTTCTTTCAATTTAGCCATTATCCTGCCAACCCGGGTGTCCAGTTCAACTATACCGTCAGCATATTTTGTTTTAAGTGTTGACTTATTTTTAAATTCCGGTGCAGGCATATTGGGTTGGTGCACTTTCATGAAATTAATATTGATGAAAAAAGGCTTACCAGACTTCGCTGCATCTTCCAAAAATTCAATGCCTGCTTTTTCCACATATTCGTCGAGGAAAGGTATTCCTACTACACCTTCTTTCCCATTTATGACAGGTGTGTTTATATATTGACCATTCACTTTGAAATCTTCTACAGCCTTTTGACCGGCATTACCTGACATAGAACCTTTGGTAACTTTATTATAGAGATCCCTTAATTCTGATGGCATAGCCGGAAACCAGGTAGAGTCGCCATAAGTGTACGCATTCAAATGATAAATAAAACAATTCTTCATCACGTCATAACCATGTGCATTTGGTAAAGCATAATCTGCTTCGCCCAGATGCCATTTTCCTGTAAAATAGGTTTTGTACCCTCCAGTTTTTAATACGGATGCAATTGTCCATTCAGCAGCAGGAAGTCCACCACCCTGTCCCTGAAATGCTACCGTGGTCATTCCACTTCGGTTTGGGTAACGACCGGTTTGCATAGCTGCACGGCCGGGTGTGCAACTGGGTTGTCCGTAGAATGAAAAAAAAGTCATTCCATCCTGAGCCATCTTATCAAAGTTTGGAGTTGGCATGCCGCGACCCACCCCTCCTCCATAAGGGCCAAGATCGCCGTAACCAACATCATCGCCGACAATAAGCAGAATATTAGGTTTATTCTGTGCCTGGGAGGTTAAGGATAGTAGCACGGTTAATAAAATAAAGGCCATACCCATAAATGGCCGTTGTTGTTGTTTTTTCATGATAAAGAGTATTTATTGTGATAGAATATGATCATACCCGAATTTATTTTATACAAGATCCTTAAGACAATCGTCCGGAACAGATGGATTAATCAGGATGGGTAAGAATTAACAGGGAAAAAAGAAGAAATAATTTCTATTTGAGTTGGATACTTATTAATCTCCTAATCATTATGAATAGAGGATGTTCATGAAAGTTAGTAATTCACTTCTGATTGAGTTTCATTTGAAGTGATTTAACTGTAAATCATAAAATACCTTTGAATTTGCTAATAAATTTTAGTAAATTTTACCGGATGAAGGACTCACTATTAGACATCGGCGGGGGCTCGAACTTTTGGGGAAAATCTGTTTCTGTAATGTTTCAGTAAATCTCTTTTAAGGACAAAACCCTTTAGAATCTGGCATTCTAAAAGGTTTTGTCTTTTTTAAGATTCGCTGGGAATCAATTGTTTTGCCTTTTCTTACCCTGCAGTGAAATTTCCTGTTCTAAAATACAATCCACTAACAAGCGCGTATTTTTTAAATCTTCATTTGAAAAATCGGGATCAACTCCATAGCGTTTCTTTATAGACTTTACTAATGACTTATGTGTTGAACAAAATGGAATTGTAAACCCATAGTCAGTTTATCAATGAGGCAAAACTGCCAGCGGGATATCGTATGCTGATGAAATATTTTTTTGAACAAAAAAAGTATCTGAAAGGTTGGCGGTTATCGTGTCTGTTTCTGTTCGAAACAGAACTGAATCCCTTAATCGGCTTGTTATAATCTCATAACTGATAAAATTCTGTCCCTCCGGCAGGCTCCTGGCCAGTACAGTCGTATCGATGGTATTTCCGCGGATATCATATTCCTGTGCTGCCGCAGCATATGAAGGATTAACAAAAAGCAGCAACGTATCATAGGGATTGGAAAACACACTCAAATGAATCTTCATATAATTTAACTCCCTGGCATTAATAACGACATTATTCAATCGAGTTTTAAAATCGAACTCATAGAGTAGATGGAAACGATCAGGGATAAACTCACTGAAACGACTCGGTAAATTGGGATCCATATTATTCAGCGACAATGCATAATCATAACTTTTCCCGTCAGCTGTATACTTAATCGAAAATGATCCGTTTGCATCGGTTACAGTGGAATCTACGACGCCATAATAATCAACTGCTTGAAAACCAAATTCATGGCCGCTGATCAGGTACACCGTTACATTCGATAGTTTTTTGTTTTTCACAGAATCTATTACAAACCCGTCAGCCTGGATATTTACTCCTGCCTGGATATTTTTTCTGCAGCTGGAAAAAATAATGACAGATAGACCAACCAAAAAGACCGGAAACTTCATGACCGAAGATACCGTTCATTTGCTGATAGTTTTTGCCTGGTACATGTATAAAATAGTTAAGAATGGTCTTGAATCGTATAGTTGCCCGTATATGGTGGTAAAGGTTCCATTTCAGTCGTATTTCGGAGGTGCTTGCAAATTTATCTCCGCACCCTTAAAGCGAAATGACTAACGTGCATTGAAATAAATATCACGAACAGAATTGCGCCAATAGAAATAATAAATTTGTCTAATTTTTCATTATTAATAAACTTATTGCTTAGATCATATAATTTCAGTCCAAGAAAACCACCCAAAGTATTTGTAATAACGTCAGTTAAAGCAAGCAATCCTCCGTATAATATTTTTCTCATTTAATCTACTCTAATTTTTTTTGTTTAAATATATAAAAAGTATAAGCCCTGACCATTTAAGGTAGAGCAAATTCTTTAATCTAATACCAGGAGGATATTTGGTTTGATGCTGTCTTACTATTGGTTTAATCATGCATTTTTATGTTAAACCATGTTTATCATCAAACTATTTTAACCCTGGCGGGAATCGAACATGAATTGTCTTTTGAAACCGTCCGGGTCCTTAATACCCATCAACTTAGCCCAATTCAAATTTTAGCAAGTTTAAAATTCTCTTATATTTATGGGTGTCTGGAAAGATTAACTGAGAATATAAAAAAATTGCGTATCAAAGTCTTATTAATACTCCTCACCTTGTTATTTGCGAATTATGCAAATGGACAAGCAAACTATTTTGAATATAAATCCCTGAGAAAGGGTAAGGAATTTTCATTCCCAGTTTTCAGCAATTTAAACGACTCCCTGACTGCGAGAAATATTAATCAACTTTTACAACTTTCCGAACTGGAACTTTTGGATGGCTGTCAGATTAACAACCTCTTTGAAGAAGTAAGGGTTGACAATGGGGGGCTAAATGGCGGCAAGGTTGAAATTTCATTTGATATCCTGACAAACAACCCAAAAATACTTTCAATCAAGTTTAATGAATCAAGTTGCGGAATGACCTGCACTTACTGGGTTAAATATTATAATTTTAATTCGGGTAACGGAGATCAGGTGCAATTAAAAGACCTATTTACAACTGAAGGGTTTACTACTTTCAATAAAATAATTCTCAGGAAAAGGTCTGCTAAATTCAAAAGAGAAATTAAGAAATATCCATCCGGCGGGAGGGAATCTTTACTTTATGTATTGGATTGTTATAATGATGATGACCTGCATGATTTTTATTTAAAGGACACTTCAATTGCAATAGACGGTGAAAATTGTCTGAATAAAAATGATAAAATCGCTGACATAGATATGACAACCAGCTACAACCTCAGCGAGTTTAAGAACTACTTAAATGATTACGGAAAAACGGTTTTTGGAATCAAAACGGATAACGTTTCAAAATATCGTTCTTATGAATTACCACAACTTTATGAAGGAACCATTGACAATTCCCTGAAAATTCTGCTTATCATGCGGCATGATATCGGAAATAAAATAATTGGTGGTTATACTTATCTGAAATCCGGACGATTAATTTATTTGGAGGGCGAACTAAGCGATAAGAAACTAAATTTGACAGAAAAGACATCCCGTTATGACGACAACGGATCTTTCAATGCAATCTTTGATGGAAAACAGATCACGGGCACCTGGACAAATAAAAGTAAATCAAAATCACTAAGATTTACAGCGGCAAGAAGAACTCCTTAAACACAAAAATGAATTTTAATTGTTTATCGTGCGAGAACATGTTCTTTACAATCATTGATAATAGTTACGCAATTTTTTAATTTCCTTACAAAGAGAATAACCGGGTCTCAGGATATTTTACGGCGCAAATTGCCATAGGTCCAGATAAGTGGGAATGGAATAAGGATTCTGTCCCATCCCAAAATATCCTTTACCATTGACAGAGAATGTAGATCCCGCTATACGCGTTCCGAAGAAAGCCACCTGTGTCCAGGAATCTGTAGTCTGATTATACATCCAGCACTCCTGGCTGCCACCGAGCACATAGGCGTTGCCATTAAGTACCATGGAACTTGGAAAAAGCATTCCCTTAGATGGCAGATTGTGCATCTGGGTCCAGCTGTCTGATGTCGGATCATATCGCCAGACGATCACTACATTCAGGTATGTACCACCCGATAGAAAGTCTCCGCCTCCCACCACATATCCGGTCTTGTTATCCGGTGAAAATGCGGTGCAATAATTGGGAAATTCGACGCCGGCCGGGAAATTGGCTTTCTGCGTCCAGGTGTCGAGCGTTGGATCATATTGCCAGACATCATAAAAGTTTACGTTCGGATAAGCAGGAGTTGCCACACCATAGCCGAGTCCAACATAACCCATTCCACCCATGCTAAAAGCAAATGCGTTTTGTCTCGCCGGTCCTGGGAAATCCGCTTTCCTCGTCCAGCCGTCCGTCGCAGGATCATATTGGTAAAACTGATTTGTATTGGTGCCCAGGTCACGGCTCTCCCCTATACCGATATAGGATTTGTTGCCGATCACCATCGAAACCAGATCCTCCAAGCCAAGGCCTAAAGAAGTTTTCTGTGTCCACGAATTAGATGCTGGGTCATATTGGTACAGGTCACTGTAGTCTCTGCCGTTGTCGGTACCGAACCCCATATATCCAAAACTCCCGATTGCAAAGCCGATGCCCAGCCATCGCTGTGTCGAAGCATTTGGATCGAGTGTGAAATGCGCCATTTCCGTCCAGCCGCCGGTGAGAACGACAAAGTCACTATCGGTCGTCGCAGGCAGGTTATTTACCGTTACCATAATTTTCCCCGTGGTCACCCCGCTTGGGACAATCACTACAATCTCCGAATCACTGGAAGAATTCACTTTTGCCTGGGTACCGTTGAAGTAAACGCCGAGCTGCTGCATTGCTGAATCAAAATGGCCATAGATGTTTACCATTATTCCCGTAGCACCTTTACTTGGTGAAAAACCGCTGATGACAGGTCGTGCTGGTCCTGCACTTTTTTTACATCCCGCAAAGCAGATTAACAAAAGAATGGTAGATAGGAGATAGTTTCTCATTCAGCAGCGTTAGCTTAACAAATTACAAATTTATCGGGAGACTTTAATAGCTTCAGATTATCATAATTAACCGGGTATAACTCTCTACTAAGATTTTTATATAAAAATAAATATTAATGAAAAAGACACTGTTACTATTATCTGTACTAGTTATTGGAGTCACCGTCAGTGCTCAACAATCTGATCAAAATGATTTTGAAGGAAAATGGTTAGTACAATTGGGGGGCGATAGAAATATTTCATTAAATTTTTCTGATTCTAATAAAATATATTTTTCGCTCGGGAGTAAAAATGAATGGAATGGTAATTACTATTATAAAATTGGCAAATCGAATGCTACTTTCATTTTATCGCTACGATCCGCAAATAGTGCCCGTAAGGATTTTTTCGAAATATTTTTGATTAATATAAGCGATGAAGCATATAAACTGACCGAAATAATGCATTTCTATGATGATGGCAGGCCACCTGAAAGTGAATTGCTGGATAATATTCATTACATTTTAAAAAAGGTAAAAAATAATTGATGGGGATAATTCACAAATAATGCAAATAATTAAACTAATGTCAATAGTATATTTATTCTCATGTTCTTCACTCGTACATGGCCTAAATATTCAATTCAGTAATTTAAAAGGTGAATGGACCATCTGATTCTAAATTGTTTTCTCTTTTTTGGGATTCGATTAGTACTAATTGTCCGGAATCCACCTTTCTTTCAATTGAATTTCTTCGAGGGCACCTAAGAGTAAACCCTTAGTTGAAAGCTTTATTTTCTTAATGTTCGATGAAATCTCATCATCGAAGAAGATACCTGTATATGAATAATGCAACTAATTTATTATGTTTGAGTTATCCTAACAGCTGACTGTGAAAAGATTACCGCTTCTGATTGTAGCCCTGATGGCCGGATTATGCTCAACTGCATCCGGACCCATCAATATCAAGCCTGATCCTTCCTGGATTTTGCCATCACCGATCAATGGAAATCAAAAGCCGGATTCAAAAAATGTTAGCGGCGGATATTACTTTGACCTGATAGATCATCAGATCAATCTGGAAAAACAGACTATTTATACCCATATTATCCGTCACATTGTGAATGAATCGGGTGTCCAGGAAGCCTCGGAAGTATCAGTCACTTTCTCCCCCCAATTTCAACAAGTCGTTTTTCACAAAATTAATATCATTCGTAATGGTCGTGTAGTCAGCCAGCTGAACCTTTCTGTAATTAAAACGGCGGACGAAGAGTCAGATGCTCCCAGTTATTTATATAATGGAAACAGACGGGCATTTGTCATTTTAAAAAATGTACTGAAAGGTGACCAGATAGATTTTTCTTACTCCGTAATAGGCTTCAATCCGGTTTTTAATGGACTGTTTTCCGACGAATATTATTTTTACAGCAGTACACCTATTTTAAATTATTATCTGTCATATATAACCGGACCTGATAGAAAATTACATTTCAAATTATTTAACAATGCCCCTGCACCCACTGAACAACAGTCGGAGACGCAAATAATTTACCAATGGAAAAATCCTGCTTTTGAGAATAGGGAATTCAGTTCAGATATTCCAAGCTGGTATACTAATAGCCCATATGTAACTGTGACCGATTTTAAAGACTGGAAACAGGTAAATGACTGGGCATTATCCGTTTTTAAATACAGTTATCAAAAACTTCCAGAAAAACTGTTGCAGAAAATGGCTGACTGGAAAAAATTTTCGAATGGCGATCAGGATATGTTCGCAAACCTGGCTTTAAGATATGTGCAGGATCAGATCCGATACGTTGGGATTGAGATCGGCTCCAATTCCCATCAACCACATTCACCAGAAAAGGTGTTCGACCAGGGTTTCGGAGATTGTAAGGACAAAGCACTTCTTTTAACAACCATATTGAATTATGAAAAAATAGAAGCATATGTTGCGCTTGTCAACACCCAGGAAAAGGAGAATCTTAATCAGGCTGCTCCATCAGCATTAGCTTTCAACCATGCCATCGTCGCTTTAAAAAGAGGCAACAACTTTATTTTCGTCGATCCAACCAATTCATTGCAACGTGGAGAACTGATTAACAATTATATCCCTGCCTATGGCTGGGCACTGATTGTCCAGCCTGATGGTCAACAACTGACAGCAGTCGAACCTGGATTTCTACACTATTCAAATATTGTCGAAGAGCTGACGGTCTCACTTGAAGACAGCAGTCATTTATATGTGACTTCTGAATATAAAGGAGGAGCAGCAGATGATATGCGTAATAATATTTCAGAATCCAGTATGAAGGAGATGAGGGAAAGTTATCTTCATTACTATAGTCAATTATTCGAAGGAATCGAAATGGATTCAACCATTTCAATAGAAGATGACAGCTTAAAAAATACTATCAATGTTTTGGAAAGTTATACGATTCCGAAAATATGGCTAAAAAATAAGGATGGAAAAAAGCAGGTCGATGCGTACGCTAAGCTGGTAGCATTGAAGTTACCTGATCCGACAGATCATAAAATAAAAGATCCGATAGCCCTGCGATATCCATGCACCCTTGAATATACTTCAAGTATGACCATGCCAGATGACTGGCCTATAGATATGGCTCCGGTTCATATCAAGAACGAATCGTATCAGTTTGATTTTAACCCTTCAGGGATTGGAAAACATCTCTTATTCAAATATTATTTTAAATCCTTCAGGGATTATATTCCGGCCAATGAAGTCGCTCAATATAAAGAAGACTATAAAGAAATTTCTTCTTCTATGAATTTGGCCTTCACTTCCGGAGACATTTCGACTCCACCTTCTCAACATAAAAATTTTAAACCTGATGGAAACACAAATTGGATCACGATCTGGATTTGCTTTTTTGCCAGTGTTTTGATGACTACTCTTTTTAGACACCTCAACAGAAAGTCTATCCCTCCTAATGAATATGCAAAGGATGCAGTTGCGATGAATTGGGTCGTCATATTGCTTGCCATCACGCTGGGAATCCGTTTTTTATACCAGGCATACATTTTCATGGATCAGAATTATTTTAAAATGAATGTCTGGAACTATTTAGGTAAGAGCGGTGGTTCGACTCTCCAACTTGTGCTCATCTTTGAAATGTGTCTGACGATATTCATCATGGCCGGATCACTATCTTTATTGTATTGGTTCTATAACAAAAGAGATATTTTCCCCACTATGTTTGTCAGATATGTAATTATTTGTCTGACTGCACAACTTGTTTTGGTGCTATTATATTATATTGTCAAATCGACCATGGATCTAAAATCGGTTCAAGCCGATGCAATCAAACAATTGACCAGGTCTGTTGTGTATGCCGGAATTTGGATAAGTTTTATTTTGAATTCCGAAAAAGTGAAGCGAATTTTTGTTTATCCGCATAGTTGAATCCCTCCGATGTCAAATACTCGAAAACGCTTTAAGAAAATATTCCTTGCCATAGTTGTATTTTTTATCCTGTTGAATCTTTTCATTATTAATCAGGCTTATCACTTCACGCATTTTTACGAACAAGGATCAGTCAAAACAATATCGGAACAAACTGATGGATTTTGGGGACAAATGAAAGTGGCACTATTTGGATTGAAACTGCAAAAGCTTAAAGGATCGACACCAGACTCTCCCTTCGTTAATGTTAAATTGAAAACAAAAGAAGGCTTATTCCTGGATTCATGGTATTTTAAAGTTCCAAATGCAAAAGGAACCATAGCAATTTTTCATGGGCATGGAAGCGAAAAGTCAGCCAATCTTTCTCAAAGTGATGAGTTTAATGAAATGGGTTATTCCACTTTCCTAGTCGATTTCAGGGCACATGGACAAAGTGAAGGCAATACCTGTACGGTCGGCTATAGAGAATCAGAAGATGTAAAGTTGGTGTATGACTATTTGAAAGTTAACAAGGAAACAAATGTAATACTTTACGGTATTTCGATGGGTGCAGCTACTATTACCCGGGCTGTTGCTGAATATAATTTAAAGCCATCAAAAATAATTCTGGAAATGCCCTTTTCATCTTTACCTAACACTGTAAAAGGAAAAATGCGGGCGACTGGTGTATTTGCGAAGCCTCTTGCTGGTTTGCTAACATTCTGGGGAGGCATAATCAACGGCTTTTGGGCATTCGACATGGAGCCAAAGGAATATGTAAAGAAAATTAAATGTCCGGTCCTTCTGCAATGGGGGAAAAAAGATCAAGGTGTTACAGAAGACGAAATCAATGACTTGTACAAAAACATTTCTTCTACCAAAGAACTGGTAGTGTATGAAAAGAGTGGTCATCAAAACCTCTGCGAAAATGAGCCGGATAAATGGGAAGAAAATGTGGGGAATTTTTTAGATAGTATCAAATAGAACTTAACTAACTAACTCAATCTGGCCATGCTTTTTCATTTCATTTTTTTTAAAATAACCACTTAATATTTGATTATGTACGACCGACTA
>JABDDT010000039.1 GCA_013287475.1 Bacteroidota bacterium | reverse complement strand
TTTTAAGATAATCCTTCATCCTGAAAAATTGTATAAAAAGCAAACTATTTAAAAATAATAATATGCTGTAACTGATTAATATTAATGTGATGGCATCTTCAAAATGCAGGTAATGCGGTGTGAGAAAAACAATTGTAATAATCTCAGGAATTAACAATATAAAATATAGTATAGCATATTGTACAAATCTTTTAAAAAGTGAAATAGGTATCGTTCGGTAAAATGTAAGGTTTGTTTCTTCCATATCCCGTAACTGATGAACCAGAAGTCCATGCCCCAGTATTCCCATACTGAAGAAAATCATAATCATTCTAAGGTCATATTCAATCCGGGTCTGGTTTACAATCATCAGGAAAAGTACAGAACAACTGTATATTTTGATCCCTGTAAAAAGAAGTTTTTTATCAATTCCAATATAACGAATGAACAGGCTCCAGTAGGGAGTTTCACGGACTTTTAACGAAAATATTTTACTCATTGTCCAGGCCGGTTTGCCTGGATTTTGAATATAAAATAAATACCATCTTGCACTGATCAGACAGGTGACTACAATATAAAGTAGTATGAGCAGGCATTTTACATATTCATGCATGTAAAATCCTGCCGCAAATATAATACATGCATAAAGGATAATAGGCAATATCAGCAGAAACTGAATCCACAACAGCATCCGGTATAATCTTTTACTGTCAAGAAGTGAAAGCACATTCAGGAAAGAATAATCCGGGCGCTTCAGAATATTTATCACGAATTGTTCAGATTTCTTTGTATATAAAAACCAAATCAGAAGAACAAGGAGAAAAAAACCAGGATTCTTCATCATCCCCTTGATGAGGAAAAAATGGTAGTCGGTAAATTTTGCTCTGTCTAAAACACTGACCACACCAAACATAATGGTGAATAGAAAGACAAAAAGACCGGCATGCTGCCGGTAGAAAGGTTTTACAAATGTTTTAATCAGTAATGTTCTGGTAATACTCATTCGATGAACTGTAATGATTGTTCGTTTATTAATATTTTATTTATCGCAAGTGAATATGATTTGAAAGGCTGGTGTGAGCTGAATATAAAGCAGGTTTTAAATTCTTTATTATATGCTCTGATCAGATCAGGCAAAATATGTACGGATCCTTCATCCAGGGTCGCTAAAGGTTCATCGAGCAGGATGAGTGATGGTTTGCCAATAAATGCCAGCAATAGCGATAATTTTTTTATCATTCCGCTCGAGTAAGTTCCGACAGACATTGAAAGGAAACGGTGCATTTTAAAAAGATTCACAAGCATGTCCGTTTGAACATTGGCGGCTTTCCTGATATCCTGGTAAAAACTTACCAGTTCGAGGCCTGTAATAAAATCCGGATACAATGGCTCAGCCTCAGCAAAATTCACAAGACGGCGATAGGAAAGAGGTTTTTTGCGGAGATTAATCCCATCAAGCAATATATCACCCTTGAAAGGAATTAACCCTGCAAGCATACTAAGAAAAGTTGTTTTTCCGGAACCGTTTATTCCCTGTAACCAATAAATATTCCTTTCCAGCCTGAGACTGCTAATTTCAAGAACCATCTGTTGGTCGTAGGTTTTGTATACATTAGCAAATTGTAGCATAGGGAAATGACGTTAACCCCAATATATATTTGCTAATCCATTGCAAGCCATTTATTTATATGAATGGCATGTTATCAGTACTCAACGGTTGATGTGGGAACTTTACAAAATGTGTTAAACAATAAATAGATATGTTTCATTACAATGCCATGCTGACTTTATTCTTTATAATTTATAATTGTTTTTGGCAACCGCATATAGAGAAGAATATGCCTATAACAACGAAAGGAAGGGCTTATTATGTAAGTCCCAACGGCAACGATAAGAATGAGGGTACAAGGAAGGCGGCATTTCAATCCATCCAGCGGGTAAACAACCTTCACTTAAATCCGGGAGATTCCATACTGTTCGAAGGTAGCCAGCGATTTGCCGGTAGTTTGAAAATAGATTCACAAAATTCCGGCGACCAATTCCATCCGATAATCATCAGCTCATACGGCAATGGCATGGCTTCCATCCTGGGCGAGAATGGATCTGCGATAATTATTCAAAAATCAAGCTGGTTGAAATTAAATCAACTGGCACTCTTCGGCTCGGGAAGAAAAAAAGGAAACACACGTGACGGACTTCTCATCCAGAATAGCAGTCATATTTCGGCAAATACAATTATTATTTCAGGTTTTCAGAAATCCGGATTACTCATCAGTTCATCTTCAGATATTTCTGTAAGAAATATTTTTGCTCACGAAAATGGCGCTGCGGGAATTTCTGTTGAAGGTATTTATGGAATTAAAAAATCTAACCATAATATTTATATAGCTCATTGCAGAGTTGAAAATAATCCGGGCGACCCTTCCAATCTAACCAATCACAGCGGGAATGGTATTGTAGTAGGTAGCTGTTCAAAAGTACTCATCGAATATTGTACGGCAACCAATAACGGATGGGACATGCCCCGTATTGGAAATGGTCCTGTAGGAATTTGGGCCTATGAAGCTGATAGTGTTATTATTCAGCATTGTCTTTCTTATCGGAATAAAACATCGGTAGGTGCTGCCGACGGCGGGGGATTTGATCTGGATGGCGGTGTTACCCATTCCATTGTTCAATACTGTTTATCTTTTGAAAACCAGGGTGCGGGTTATTGCATCTTCCAATATTTATATGCAAGTCCTTGGCATGACAATATTTTCAGGTTTAATATCAGTATTAATGATGGCTCCGTGTCTGATGCAGGAGCTGGTTTATATATCTGGAACAGTTCGCGCGACTCGAACCAGTTTTACAATAGTTTGGTTTATAATAATTCAATATATAATTCGAAAGTAGCCGCTATCAGTTTTTCTGAATTGAGCAAAAGAAAGGGATTCGCATTTTATAATAATATTTTTGTCGGAAAGGATAGTCTTGTGAAAGGTTATATTGACAATGATACATTTATTGGAAATGACTGGTGGAGTTTGTCGGGGCGAACCGGTAAAGAAATGATTTCCGGGAAATCAACAGAACGCAATGTGAATCCGAAATTTAAAGAACGTGGGATGACTAATTTTATATCAGCTGAAGGGTTTGAATCATATAAATGCTTTAAGATATCATCAAAATCTCCACTTCGGAATAATGGTATTGATTTATTTAACCTGTATGGAATAGATAACGGCGGATTGGATTTTAATTCAGGAAAACCGCCAGCCAAAGGAATTGGCGCCAGCTTTTGAAAAAAACTGTATGCAAAAATTCATTGTTATTATATTTTCTCTTTGTTTCCTGTATAAACCCGTAAGTAGCCAGGACATTAAAAAAGAAAATTTGTTGGGTAAGCCATGGAATGACAATGATGGAAATTTTATCAATGCTCACGGTGCCGGTATACTGCATTTTGGAGACGTATATTATATGTTTGGCGAGATTAAAAAAGGCAGAACCCGATTGGTTCCAGGTCAAAACTGGGAAGATTATCGCGTACCGGCGGGCGGAATTTCCTGTTATTCATCTAAAGATTTGCTTACATGGAAATTTGAAGGAGTTGCATTAGCATCCGTGACAGGAGATAGTTTGAGCGATCTGGATACCGGCAGGGTCATCGAAAGGCCAAAAGTCATTTTCAATGAGGTGACAAAGAAGTTTGTTATGTGGATGCACATTGATAAAGAAGATTATAGTTATGCACGTACTGGTGTTGCGGTCAGTGAAAAACCGGAAGGTCCTTATAAGTACCTCGGAAGTTTTCGACCCAACGGTCAGGAGTCGAGAGATATGACCATTTTTAAGGATGAAGATGGCAAAGCATATCTGATATATGCGTCAGAGAATAACAATACCATCCATGTCTGCCAGTTATCTGACGATTACCTATCTCCACTAAATAATTTTACACGTATTTTAATTGATCAGCGAAGAGAAGCGCCGGCTATTTTTAAACACAAAGGGAAATATTATCTGATAACTTCTCTGTGCAGCGGGTGGAGTCCAAATGCTGCTTTGTATTCCATTGCAGATAGTATGACAGGCAAATGGGAGAATATGGGAAATCCCTGTATCGGTCCAGGGGCTGAAACAACGTTTGAAGCGCAAAGCAGCTTTGTGTTACCGGTAAAAGGGGAAACTGATTCATATATTTTTCTTGCGGATAAATGGAACAAAACAGACCTGCCTGATTCAAGGTATTTATGGTTGCCACTTCATATTTCAGATAATAAAGTGGAAATAAAAAATAATTGGCAAGATGAGGATTATCATTGGGAAACAAACAACGAACTTATAATAGATAGCATCGGGGTATTACCATATACCATTCTTCAATATTCTGTGAACATTAAGGTCAACGATTCAGTCTTGAAGGGGCATACATATATAAAATTCTATGACAAATCAAACCGTGAATTACTTGCCTACAAGACTAATCCCATTTCATCTCAAACTTTTGTGGAGTCAGGAATCTATACAGAAGCTCCTCCATATACTAAGTATGCAAAAATTGGTATTGCTTCAGATTCATTGAATTCGGGAAGTCTATATGCAGATAGTTTAAGAGTACAATTGAATATTGGCGAACCACCTGAAAAGCATTTGCCTGAATGTAATCTGGATGAATACATGAAATATTTCTGGAATTCTGATACCATTTATAATGAAACAATATTAATGTATTCAAAATCAGGTATGCCGGCAATGGGGAAACTGCTTTTTAAACCCGATCATATCATTTCAGTAAAGAGCTATGATCTTAAAAGCCAATTCCATATTGGAAAGGATTATTTCGTTCAGGGTAATTCGATCATTAGATCCGCTCATTCAAAAATGACATTCCGTACTGATTCCTCTTTTAATCTTCACCAGGATCTTGCCTGGTATAATTTGCAATCGCAATGGATTGTGGTAACCTATACTCATCACGATAAATGGGCTGGCCCAATACCTTTTTTTAAGGGTGACCGGTTGCCCTTACTCATGACGAAACTCAAAGCTAAATTACCTGTTAAGATAATCGGATATGGTATGAGCATTACCAGGGGACAGGATGTTAGCAGCTATGTGAATTTGAGCCCATATATGCCAACATATCTGGATTTATTTGTCCGACAGTTGGGGAAAAATTATAACCATCATAAGATTGAATTGGTAAATGCCGGACTACCCGGGGCATTAGTAAGCTGGGGCGCCACATATGCTGAAAAATATATAAACCCCATTCATCCCGATATTGTTATCATTGACTTCGGAATGAACGATTTCTGGAGGTATACTCCTGAGGAATACAAAGGATATATTCAAACCATTATAAATAAAGTGAAAACTGAAAATCCAAAAACAGAATTTCTTTTAATATCAAATATGGATTTTGATCCATCTTATATACTCGATACAGATAAGTTTAAATCTTTTTATACTGCCAATATGAAAGGATACAATAAAATTTTGCAGCAACTGGAATCTTCTGGTATCGTTAACCTGGATATGACAACCTTAAGTGATACAATCTATCTTCGAAAGAAGGCCAAAGATTGCATTTCTAACCCACTTCATCCCAACGATTATCTGGCAAGATGGTATGCTCAGTCTCTCACGGCAATTCTTTCCAGATAATTCCAAACCTTCTATTATAATTTGATGCGTTTTCCTTCTTTTGCTGATTCAAGTGCGGCATTTAATATACGAACGACAATCAGGTTATTTTCCAGGGAAGATAAATCATGACCCGGATCCAGTTTGCCGCTGAGTACATCTGATAAATATTGAATATTATTCGTGTAATCCGCTGTTTTTGACGGAACATTCTCATATATATCCTTATCTCTTCGCTGAAGTGTATTTCCATTGAGTGCATGCAGATATCCTTTTGTGCCGAATACTTCAAAGTCCTTGATACCGAATGGCCAGTCCCAGGAAGCTTCGATGATGCCTGTAGCGTCTGGATATTCAAGCAATATTGTCGCATCATCTTCGACCTTTGGATATACAGCTGGTTTAAGGTGATGGGTAACCGCTGTTACTGCAACGGGTTCTTTTCCATTCATCAGCCATACCATCAGGTTGGCACCATAACAACCGAAGTCCATAAGAGCTCCTCCTCCATTCTTTATGGGATCTGTAAGCCAGTTCAGAAAATCCGGACTGCACCCTATTTCCATGGGACCCTGATGGCCATCGTGCACGGTCATTTTTCTTACTTCACCAATTGAATGCTGTGCATTAACCAGGGTATAAATCTGCTGATTACTATTATACCAGGTGGTTTCATAATTTGTTAAAACATGAATATGAAACTGCTTTGCAAGTGCCGCCATACGTTCTGCATCTTTTACCGTAGTGGCCAGTGGTTTTTCAACCATTACAGAGATTCTTTTCGGGGCACAAATTTCAATTACACCGATATGATCAGAAATAGGAGTATAAGCTAAAACTACATCGGGTTTTGTGTGAGCCAGAAGGGATTCAAGATTTTTGAAGAAAAGGGAATCGGGTAATTGATAGTCCTTTTTATATCGCATCACAAGTTGTTCATCTGCTTCAGCAATACCAGCTATGATTACTTCTCCTTTTTTATACTGGTTAAGAATTCCATGCACGTGGTCGTGGGCAAGACCTGCAACGCCAACGCGCAGGATTTTTTGTGCAGTACTATTGTAAGCTGTTAAGAGGAGTGCGAAAATAGCTACGATAAAGAATCCCGGTCTTGATTTTTTCATTGCAATCATTTTGAATACTAAATGTAAGTATTACCAGCTTTTTTCCATTTAATTTTGAAGAATCCTTTCAATTGGCTAAATCATGTACCTCTTATGCAGATGATTTATCTTTAGTTCCAGTTCACTATAATCATATGAGATTGGTAAAGAACCACCATACAAATTTCTTCTGCGCACTGGTATTGATTTCCACGATTTGCGCCTGTTCGGAAACCTCTGCACAACATACGGGGAAACCTGATTCGGTTATTTTTAAAAAGATCATATTAACCCGTGATTTTATTTCGGAAGGTGTTGCAACAGGTGATGTGAATCATGACGGCATGATGGATATTATGGCTGGCTCATTTTGGTTTGAAGCGCCTGAATGGAAAAAACATGAAATAGTAAGGGGAATTAGTTTTTCTCCGGATACGGCTTTCAGCAATTCATTTTTGGATTTTAGTTTGGATGTAAATCAGGATGGCTGGATAGATCTCATAAGGGTTGGTTTTCCCGGGAAAGAAATTGTATGGTATGAAAACCCGAAAAATAAGCCGGGTTATTGGGTAATGCATACCATTTACAATCATATCGGCAATGAATCCCCGGCATTTGTTGATATAGATGGTGACGGCAGGCCGGATATTTTATGTAATGATCCTGTAGAGAAAAAAATCGTTTGGTTTAAATCTCCTTCTGTTAAAGGAGATACCATTTGGAAGAAATACATAATCAGCAATGATACGGATCTGGCGACCAATGTTTACACTCATGGCCTGGGGTGGGGAGATATTAATCAGGATGGACACCCCGATGTTATCATCACGAAGGGATGGTGGGAATCTCCGAAGGATGTTACACAATCAGATTGGTTATTTCATCCTGCGAATCTGGGGGATGACTGTTCCCAAATGTATTCTCTGGATCTGGACGGGGACGGGGATTCAGATGTGATCAGTGCATCTGCACATAATTATGGTATATGGTGGTATGAACAAGTGAAGGATGAAAAAGGAATAATTAATTTTAAAAAGCACGAAATCAGCAGGGCATTTTCTGAATCGCATGGATTTGCTTTGGCAGATATCAATGGCGACGGATATCCCGACCTGGTTACAGGGAAAAGATATTTCGCTCATAATGGAAAGGATCCGGGTGCTTTTGAACCTTCCGTATTATATTGGTTCGAGTACAGACCAGGTAAATCACCGGAATGGATTCCTCATTACATTGATGATAATTCAGGAGTATGATTACAGGTTGTTGTAAAAGATATCAACCAGGATGGCTTGCCTGATATTGTTGTTGCAAATAAGAAAGGAGTCTTTATTTTTGAGAGAGTAAAAAAGTAAATATAGCCGGATAAATAATTTCCTTCATGAAAAATTTCACTGGTTTTCTGCTCCTGCAGTTTTCTATTTTTTCTTTTGCATTTTCCCAATCTTCAATAACTGCAACTCAAAAAGACAGATTGGTTGATGGTCATCCTGCCTGGATAATTCGGGGGAATATCTATGAAGTAAATATCCGTCAATATACGCCAGAGGGAACGCTGAAGGCATTTGCAAAACACCTGGACCGGTTGAAAGCGATGGGCGTACAAACGCTTTGGTTTATGCCCTTGAATCCGATCAGTAAGGTTGACCGAAAAGGAAGCCTGGGAAGTTATTATGCAGTATCTGATTATACTTCTGTAAACCCTGAGTTCGGAACCATGAAGGATTGGATTGATTTGGTAAATGAAATCCATGGGAAAGGAATGAAAGTCATTATCGACTGGGTTCCGAATCATACGGGCGCCGATAATCACTGGCTTATTGAACATCCGGATTTTTTTGTGAAGGACAGCACCGGGAAAGCAGCCATTGCAAAGGATTGGTCCGATACAAGACAGCTGGATTACAATAATTCTGTAATGGAAGACAGTATGATTGCTGCAATGAAATTCTGGTTGCTTAATTCAAATATCGACGGGTTTCGCTGTGATGTGGCCTGGAACGTACCAGGATCTTTCTGGCGCAAATGCATTTCTCAGTTAAGGGATATAAAAAATGTATTTATGCTGGCAGAAGGAGATAATGCTTACCTGCCTGAATCGGGATTTGATGCTGTTTATCCCTGGAGCATGTTTCATAAAATGGAAGAAGTGGCGAAGGGAGAAAGACCTGCTATTGCTTTGGATAGTGTATTAAAAATAAATGTATCGACCTATCCTGCCAATACAATTCAAATGTATTTCACCAGTAACCATGATGAGAACAGCTGGAATAAGGCAGACTATGGCAGTTTCCCTGGTAAAAGCCATGCACCTTTTGCTGTATTCACACAAACCATGGTAGGTGGAGTGCCACTTATATACAGCGGTCAGGAAGAACCAGTCCTGCGGCCTCTGCAGTTTTTCGAAAAAGATCCAATAGTATTTGGAAAATTCGGAAGGGCTAAATTTTATAAAACCCTTCTGGAACTTCGAAAAGCAAATCCGGCGCTTTCGACAAATGCGTCATTCCGTAAAATAAACACAGGTAATGAAAAAGCGATTTATGCTTTTGTACGTGAAAAGGGGACACATAAAGTATTGGTTATCCTGAATCTTTCAGATAAGGAACAAAACATTTCAATCAAGGATAAAACTCTTTTGGGAAATCCTTACAATGTTTTAATCGGCAAAAAAGAATCTTTAACCGATAAACCACGGAAAATAGAAGCCTGGGGTTATATGATATACGACTATAAGCCTTAATACAGAAAGAATTTATAAATTATTTTTGTACGCCGGTCATTTCTGATTTTTTCGATCCATAATCGAAACTTCTTTCAATATCCATCGTTATTTTGCTTCCTTCAAAATGGCAGGTGGTTATTTCATTATGCGGACTTTCTATATAACGCATTATCATTACCAGCGTCTGGTCGTCTTTCCAATAAAAACTGGAAGCCACTTTATATGGTGAAAGTAAGGCCCAGTTCTCCTGTGCGGCGGATACTAGTGAAGGCCCGGGTTTATTTGTTTGTCTGGCATCCCAGAATCCCGCTCCGTAATACAAAGTATAAGTATCTGCATTTGTATTTATAATAAACTGACAAATACTATCTCTTATATGTATAGAAACTGATTGAAAATGGTTATTATTCGGTTCCAGGATAAAATATTTATTCAGGTTCTTATTAGCTGTAAAAGCAGAAAAACTTCCGGCATTGGGTTTAATGGATAAGCCTGATAATTTTGCTTTTAAGGCAGATAATGCATTTTGATCTTCAGGGATTTTATTCTTTTTAATTGCAGGCAATAAATTATCCCAAACAAGATTTATTTCGTTTTGCATATCGGGGGTTTCAGCCTGAATAGCTATAACAACATCCTGGTCAGGCATTACTATAATAAACTGTCCGAAGGCGCCGTCAGCACGAAAAGCGTGGTGTCTGCACCGCCAGATCTGATAACAATAACCCTGTTCCCAGTCACTTGAATCTTTTTTAGCCTGGGCAAGTTCAGGATGCTGAATGATCTTTTCTGTGGTAGCATCTTCGATCCATGCGGCGGGAATAATTTGCTTACCATTCCAAATCCCTTTTTGTAAATATAATTGGCCGAGTTTAGCCATGTCTTCTGTTTTTATACGCAATCCCCAACCGCCTGTATTTACACTCATCATACTTTCTTCCCAATCCATTCCGGAAATTCCCAGCGGATCAAATAGTCTGGGCTTTAGGTAATCGACTACTTTTTGTCCTGTTACTTTTTGTATTATGGCAGAAAGCATAAATGTTCCCATGCTATTGTAAAGAAAAACTGAGCCTGGCTTATTTACAATCGGAGTGGCGAGAAAGCCCTTAACCCAATTTTTTGATGTCGCAGCAATGGAGGACGGTTCAGGATATTGCCCGTCGGACATGATTAGAACATCCCTTATTGTAAGTGCTGCAAGATTCGGTGAAATAGAATCCGGCAGATCGCTTGGGAAAAATGAAATCACTTTATCTGTCAGTTTAAGCCGGTTTTCAGTTACTGCAAATCCAATAGCGGTGGATGTAAAGGTTTTGCTTGCTGAATACAATGTATGGCGGAGTGAGGATTTATAGGGATCCCACCATCCTTCGGCGATTACTTTACCGTGACGGAGGATCATGAAACTGTGTAACTCGTTTTTACTTTTCTCTACTCCTTCAACAAAACGTATGATACCGGCTGATGAAACGCCCTCCGCTTCCGGTGTGCTGCGCGGAAGACTGCTGTTATTCTGGGCCAGTAAAGAAATAGATGATACTAAGGTTATCAGTATCACCAGGATGGACTTGCTCGTTCTACGTAAATGCATGCGAATAATATGAATTATTAAAGTAATGAAATTTTTATTTAGGTTCCGAAAAACATCCTGATGAAAACCGTTAAGAATTTATTCACGCCGGGTGTTGAAAACAGATCTTAAATATAACCCCTATTTTACCTATTTTTAAACGGATGTTCGCTGACTGCTATACCTCATCTGATACAATGGATCTGAATCTACTGTCAAACCCCATCTTCAGTGATTATTTCAATTTTCACCATTCATATGGTGAATTAGTTGGAGAGGATGGGAATATAAGGCCACACTGGGAAACATTTTTTCATTCCTATGCCCAGGTAGGTGATGAGGAAATGAGTAATCGCAATAATGATACCATGCGTTTACTCAAAGAAAATGGTGTTACGTATAATATTTATGGTGACCCGAACGGAATGAACCGTCCATGGAAGCTGGATAATATCCCTTTTTTAATCAGCGGAGAAGAGTGGACTACCATTGAATCAGGCCTTAAGCAAAGGGCCCAACTATTAAACCTTATACTGGAAGATATATATGGGGAAAGAAAAATTATTAAAAAAGGAATTTTACCTCTGGACCTTATTTATAATCATGCCGGTTTTCTCCGTCCCTGCAATGGAATAAAGCAACCAGGTAAACACAGACTGATTTTATATGCTGCCGATATCGCTAAGAGTACTGAAGGAAAACTTTGGGTTGTAAACGACCGGACGCAGGCCCCGTCAGGATCCGGATATGCTTTGGAAAACAGGACGACGATGACCAGAGTAATTCCAGAGTTGTTCAACGGCCTCAAAGTGCGGCATCTTTCTCCTTATTTCAGTGCGTTAAGGAATGCGCTGAATGAAATTGCACCACAGAAAAATCTAAATCCACGTATTGTAATTCTCACACCGGGCTCAAAGAATGAAACCTATTTTGAGCATTCCTATCTTTCTTCCTATCTCGGATTCACCCTGGTTCAGGGGAACGATTTGATCGTAAAAGATAATTTTGTCTGGCTGAAAACCATGGGAGGACTGGAACGTGTGGATGTCATTTTACGCCGTGTTGATGATATATATTGTGATCCGCTGGAATTGAAATCTGATTCACAACTTGGTATTCCGGGACTTTTACAATGCGTGCGAAGTGGAAACGTAAGTATTGCCAATCCACTGGGCAGCAGTATTCTTGAAAACCCGGGCCTGATGCCTTTTCTTCAGCAGATCTCCATTTATTTTTTATCGGAAGATCTCATTTTGCCTACAATTGCTTCCTGGTGGTGCGGTCAGCCGGCGGAATTGCAATATGTGCTGGATAATATTCAAACACTGGTCATAAAAAAAATATACCGGAATCCCACCGGAAGTTCTTCTATTGACGGTGCATCACTTTCAGCAAGTCAGTTATCTGCCTGTAAGGAGGAGATCAAAGCAAATCCCTCCATTTATGTAGGTCAGGAAAAAGTGGAAATTTCATTGAGTCCTTCTTTGATTGAAGGGAAGATTTTACCGCAGAAAGTTTTATTCAGAAGTTTTTTAGTCAGCAGCAAGGATGAATATGTGGCGATGGCGGGCGGATTGGTCAGGTCATCCGCCAATGCGGGTAACTTTAATATTTCGAGCCAAACCGGCGGCTTTAGTAAAGACGCATGGATCATTTCACCGGAACCTGGTCGCGTCGTAAGCGTATTGAAAGAAAGCCCGGAAGGAGCAGTCGAAACTTATAACGACATGCTGCCGAGCCATGCAGCTGAAAATCTCTTCTGGGTGGGCCGATATACAGAACGCGTTTTGGGGAATGCGCGTTTTCTGAGAACGGTAATGCAGTTTTTAGCTGAAGGAAATAAATTGCTCAACGAGAATAACCGGCAGACAGAAAGAAATTTGCTCGAAGCTTTTACACGATACAGTTTTACATTACCCGGGTTTACAGGTGAGAAAGCCGAAGAATTATTTGCAGATCCATGGAAAGAATTAAAGGATATACTTTTCAATGAAAAAAGATCCGGAGGAATCATGTTTAATTTTTTACAATTTCACAAAGCGATTCACGAAGTACGCGATCATTGGTCAACCGATACCTGGAGAGTGATCCGCAGAATGGAAGAAGATTTACAAAATGGTGTACCATTAACTCATCATGGACATCTGCAAATGATACATACCCTCGATAATCTGATAACCTCTACGGTAGCATTCATCGGACTTAACAGGGAGAGCATTTCGCGCGAACAGGGATGGATAATGCTGGATCTTGGAAGAAAAATTGAACAGAGCCTTTTAGTCATCTCCATGCTTAAAACCACCATGGTCAAAAAATTCAATGACCAGGTGGAATATAATTTGCAACAAAGCGTACTGATGAGCAATGAAGGCCTGGTGAACTATAGATATAAATACAGGAGACCTTTACAAAACCTGCTGGTCATCGATCTGCTGCTTTTTGATCCAAATAATCCCCGGTCATTAACTTACCAGGTAGTCCGTTTGAAAGATTATCTTAAAAATCTTCCAAAAAACAGAGGCCATCAGTCCACTACAGAATATGAACGATTGATATTCGAAGCGGATTCCCATTTAAAACTGGCTGATAAAAATGAATTGGCAGCTCCTGATGATAAAGGATACAAAAACCTTGAAATTTTCTTATCTGAATTATATCATTTACTTTCCGCTATTCCCGGCGTAATTTCAAAAGCATTTTTTAAACACGAGATGACACCGAAATCGATTATTTTCCGTTAAACCAGGATGAGAATTATACGTGAAATACACAATACAACATACGACAGCATATACTTATCTGGAGCCTGTTAGTTTATGCCATAATATCGCGAGGCTCATGCCGCGCAATTCAAGGGAACAGATTTGCAGAAATACTAGCATACATATTAAGCCCCAGCCCGACCGGATCAATGAATACGAAGATTTTTTCGGCAATAAAGTCATTTATTTTTCCATTGAAAAAGAACATTGGGAATTAACCGTCCTTGTTACTTCAGAAGTGGAAAGAATGGAATCTGAGCATTCCAGGCTGATTGATTATCCGATTGCCGGGCTTGAAGAAGTAAAAACTGAATTATTAGGCCCAGATGCTGACGTAATTGATGTTAAACAATACCTGTTCGTTACGCCGATGACTTCATGGAATGCAGAGATTATACAATATGCAATGCAATCTTTCCAGCCAGGCAGATCAGTTTTTGAAGCAACCCATGATTTAACACACCGCATTTATAACGACTTCGAATATAAACCGGGTTATACAACTATTGCAACTCCGTTGTCTGTTGTGATGAAGGAACGTAAAGGAGTATGTCAGGATTTTACTCACCTCGCGATAGCCTGTCTTCGCTCTATTGGCTTGCCCGCCCGTTATGTTAGCGGATATATTGAAACAATTTCACCTGAAGGCGTACAGAAATTAATCGGCTCAGATGCTTCCCATGCCTGGTTCAGTGTTTTTATTCCGAAGATGGGGTGGACTGATTTTGATCCGACAAACAATTGCATTGTTTCGGATCAGCATATTACAATAGGCTGGGGCAGGGATTATGCGGATATTGCACCTATGGAAGGTATTATTCTTAGCAGTGGCTCCCACGAATTAACGGTATCTGTGGATGTTAAGAGACAAAATTCATTATGAAACTTTATACATGCAGCAACTGTCATAGTTTAATCTATTTTGAAAATAATATTTGTCTGCACTGCGGATATTCACTGGGCTTTAATTCGAATACACTGTCACTTATAACCCTGGTAGCGGAAAATGATCTCCTGTATTCAAATATTCAGAATAAAAAGGAACTATACCGTTATTGTAAAAATGCAGAATATGCCACGTGCAACTGGCTCGTATCCACCACACAAAACTCTGAATATTGTCAGGCCTGTGCATTAAACAGGGTTATACCGGCACTTACGAGTGAAGAGAATCTTAAAAGATGGAAGAATATTGAAGTAGCCAAACACCGACTGGTTTATTCACTTCTTCGTTTGCGCCTGCCTGTGAGTAAAAAAATAGATAATGAAGAAACGGGAATTGCTTTTGATTTTTTAGCTGATTCTTCGCCTAAAGAGAAAGTAATTACAGGCCACGATAATGGAGTGATCACTTTAAATATTGAAGAAGCTGACGAAGCAGCGCGCGTCCGTCACAAATTGGATCTGGGAGAAAAATACAGAACACTGCTGGGACATTTTCGTCACGAAATAGGACATTATTATTGGGAGTTGCTCATAAAGAACAGTGATGCTTTGGAAAAGTACCGTTTACTTTTTGGTGATGAAGAAGCGGATTATACTAAAGCGCTGGATGCCTATTACAAAAACGGTGCTCCTTCAGACTGGAGTGAATTTTACATAAGTCCTTATGCTACTTCTCATCCATGGGAGGACTGGGCAGAGACCTGGGCACACTACCTGCATATGATGGATACTTTGGAAACAGCATTTTCTTTTGGCATTCGCATTCAGCCTGATATGGTGCAGGATACCAAAGCGATTCAGGCAAGCATTCAGCAGGATCCATATGATATGACAGATTTCGGCCAGATAATTAAATGGTGGCTTCCTCTTACATTCGCTGTAAACAGTTTAAACCGCAGTATGGGACATTCGGATTTTTATCCTTTTGTCATCACGGAGCCCGTTGTTAAAAAACTTCAGTTCATTCACGAACTTTGTTTGAAGAATGCCAGGAATACGAATTATCCACGTTGGTAAAGCCTAAAGCCTAAAGCCTAAAGCCTAAAGCCTAAAGCCTAAAGCCTAAAGCCTAAAGCCTAAAGCCTAAAGCCTAAAGCCTAAAGCCTAAAGTTTTTTGACGCTTGTAAAGTTCCGTTTATTGTCTTTCTGTAAGGGTCTTTTTCTTCGAATATTTCTGAAAATCACTTTGTACTTATTTTGGGTTTTAAGTTCCTTTGTTTGTATATGAGGAACTATAATAATTATACAGTTTGGAAACAATCTCATGAATTAGTTCAATTCATCTATAATAAAATCGTTCCTGCTTTTCCCCAAAGTGAAATGTATGACTTAACAAGACAATTGAAGCGCGCGGCATATTCAGTTCCTTTGAATATTGTTGAAGGAAGTGGAAGAAATTCTGAAAAGGATTTTGTTCATTTTCTTGATATGTCGCTCGGTTCAATTTTGGAACTCGAATATTGTTGTCATTTAGCGAAAGACTTAAATTATATTGATGCAGATTTATATATATCTGTAAATAGAAAAGTGAATGATATAAAAGCTATGCTGATTAAATTAATTAAATCGATTCGCGAACAAAAGATTTAGAAGGCTTTGGGCTTTAGGCTTTAGGCTTTGGGCTTTGTTCTCAAATCAAGTGTATAGGGATAAGATTTATTTATTTCAGCAGGAGGCGGATCACATAGAAAAGGTAATCGGTTTTGTTCTATATAATGTGCCACGATAGCCATGTAAGGTGCGGGACGAAGCACATCCTGCGTATGGGAAGTATCTCCAAAGCGGCTTACCCTCCGGGATTCAGCTTCATAGGCGTTGATTGGAAAGGAATCATAATGACGGCCGCCAGGATGTGCAACATAATAAGTACAACCGCCAACAGACCGGTTATTCCATGTATCAACAATATCAAAGCTGAGGGGTGTGTCAACACCAATGGTAGGATGCAGTGCGGAGGGTGGTTGCCATGCACGATACCGGATTCCGCAAACATATTCTTCCTGAATCCCTGTTTCTCTTAATGGAACGCGGTTGCCATTGCATAACAAAACATATCTCGAATCATTCAGGCCTTTTAATTTCACCTGTACTCTTTCTAAAGATGAATCTACAAAACGTGCCGTTCCGGAACTTGACATTTCTTCACCCAGCACATGCCAGGGTTCAATACCCATTCTGATTTCCATTTCTATACCAGCAATTCTTACCGTACCATAATGCGGAAAACGGAATTCAAAAAATGGTTCAAACCAACTCATCTGGAATGGATATCCGGCGCCATTCAGATCATTTACCACATCCTGAATATCCCGTTGAACATAATGAGGAAGCATAAATTTATCATGCAGTTCAGTTCCCCATCTTACCAGGTCATGTTTATAAGGCTTATTCCAGAATTTTGCTATCAGTCCGCGGATAAGCAGCATTTGTAACAGGCTCATCTGTTTATGAGGAGGCATATCAAATGCACGAAATTCAAGGATCCCGAGTCGACCGGATGAGGTGTCGGGAGAATATAATTTATCAATACAGAATTCCGAACGATGAGTATTTCCTGTGATATCCGTCAGCAAATGCCTGAAGATCCGGTCGACCAGGTAAAACGGAATAAAGCCTTTATCAGGAACCTGACTAAAAGCTATTTCCATCTCATATAGTTTTTCGTCCCTCCCTTCATCAATCCGCGGGGCCTGGCTGGTAGGTCCGATAAATGCACTGGAGAATAAATATGAAAGACCTGGATGATGCTGCCAATAAGTGACAAGACTTTGAAGAAGATCAGGCCTGCGTAACAAAGGACTGTCGGAAGGCCGGGCACCACCGATGGTAATATGATTTCCGCCACCGGTGCCGGTATGTCTTCCGTCGAGCATAAATTTTTCCGTACCGAGTCGTGAAAGAAAGGCCTGTTCATATAACGTATCCATATTATGCACCAGATCTTTCCAGTTCGATGATGGATGAATATTAACTTCAATAACACCTGGATCAGGAGAAACTACCAGCCTTTCCATACGATAATCCCGGGGTGGCTCATAACCTTCAATCCTGACCGGTATATTTAATCTGGCAGCAGTCGCTTCAATGGATGCTACCAAGTCAAGATAGTGTTCCAGATAATCCATTGGTGGAAGAAATGTATAAACGATTCCATCGCGGGCCTCGACACAAAGGGCAGTTTTAATTACGGGCACTTCATATAAAGGTTTGATTTCTTCTTCATCCTTGATTTTCTTTTTATTTTTTTCTTCAGTCGGGTAGTCCTGGTATTTTATTTTTTGTGCAGGCGCATGATGTTCATATACCAGTCCGTAACGGCTCGTGATCGTTTCGTGGAAATTCGCCAGCACAGGTAATTCTTCAAAAAGACTACGTTCAACTTTTTGTGGTTCATTATCTTTTGCAACGGCTGGCAATGAATCCAGTGGAAGTCGAAGGCCGATAGGTGAATTGCCGGGAATCAGGAATAAATTATCTCTGTTCAGCAGCCATTTGCAGCTTTGCCATTTGCTATTGTCGTAGTTCCATTTTAATGGTAAAGTATATCCTGCCGGATTGTCCAATCCTTTATCCAATAACTGGGCAAGTGTTCTCCTTTCAACAGAGGCTTTCAAATTGGTTTGCAAAGGATCAATATTGAGGGGCAGTTTTCCTTCCGACCAAAGAAAATAGAAAATGTCTTCGTATGCCGCACTCACATTATCTTCACTGACTGCCAGATGTCTGGCAAGTTCTTTTGCGAATATTCCAGCATCCTGCCAGTCAAATTTTTTTTCAATTTTTTCATTTGCAATCAGGCCTGTATTCTTCCAGATTGGATAATGATCTTTTCTCCAGAACAGGCCGTACTGCCAGCGCGGAAGTGGTTCTCCCGGGTACCATTTTCCCTGTCCGAAGTGGATCATACCACTGGGTCCAAATTGAGAACGTAATCTGAAAATTAAATCCTGTGCCCTTATTCGTTTTTCCGCTCCATCTGCGGCTGTATTCCACTGGGCAGATTCCATATCGTCAGTAGAAACAAAAGTTGGTTCACCGCCCATGGTCATACGCAGATCGCCTTTTTGCAAGTCTGTATCAATTTTAAAACCTGTTGCAAGAATAGATGTCCACTGTTCTTCTGAATATGGTTTTGTAACCCTGGGATCCTCGTGAATACGGGTAACCGTGTTAGAAAATGAGAAGATGGTTTCACAGGGATCCGTTGCTCCCACAACCGGTGCGGCGCTCACATAATCCGGCGTACAGGCCAGTGGTATGTGACCTTCACCTGCGAATAACCCGGATGTAGGATCCAGTCCGATCCATCCGGCTCCCGGTATATAAACTTCAGTCCAAGCATGCAGATCTGTAAAATCTTTTTCAGGTCCCGAAGGGCCATCCAGGGATTTGATATCAGCAGCTAACTGAACAAGGTATCCCGATACAAAACGCGCTGCAAGGCCGAGTTTACGGAAAATCTGAACCAGCAGCCATGCTGAATCCCGGCAGGAACCTAGGGTGAGGGATAAAGTCTCTTCGCATGTTTGAACACCTGCTTCCATCCGAATATTATACCTGATATCCCTGTTAAGCTTTTGATTGATATAAACCAGAAAGTCATTTATATTTTTTGTACTGATATCGATACTTTCCAGCCATTGATTCAGTAGGGGTCCGTTTTCTTTTATTTCGAGATAAGGAATTAATTCACCTTTTAATTGTTCTTTATAATTGAAAGGAAATTTCTCCGCATATTCTTCAACAAAAAAATCAAAAGGATTGATGACGATCATATTTGCAATCAATTCTACTTCAATCTTAAGCTCATTTGTTTTTTCAGGAAATACAACCCTCGCCTGGTAATTACCAAAAGGATCCTGTTGCCAGTTAATGAAATGTTCCTTAGGGGTTATTTTAAATGAATACGCTTCTATATGTGTGCGCGAATGCACGGCCGGCCTCAGTCGGAAAATATGAGGCGATAGGGAAACAAACCGGTCATATTGATAAGCGGTTTTATGATTAATTGCTACACGTATGGCCATAATGCGAAGTTGACACAATGAATAGCAAGACAACCGTTTTAATTGAATTCAGCGAAGCTCTCTGAAGATAGCCAATTTACTGATTTAAAGGAAATTAAGATTTAATTATACGTTATGTCATCCGTTAAGATCTCTGTATCTTTAAAAACTATCCCAGGTTTTTGATTATTTTTTCAGTACGTTATGAATTTATTAGCTAAACTATTTGGTTTTTCCCTTATATTTTTTTTATTGATTCTTTCATGCAGGAAGTCTTACGATCCTCCCGCAATTAAGGGAAATAATCACTATCTGGCCGTTGACGGATTCATTCAGACAGGCATAAATGTTTCAACCACTTTCACCATTTCAAGGTCACTCAACCTGAACGATTCGATTCCGTATTTTCCCGAGTTAAACGCCCAGGTGACCATAGAAGGGTCTGATGGAAGTTCATATATTTTGCAGGACACTGCCGGTAATGGCACATATGTCAGTTCGCAACTGAACCTTGATTCTACATTAAATTACCGGTTAGCTGTAACGAGTCAGGATGGGAATAAATATATTTCAGATTTTGTAACACCAAAATCGGCACCGCCGATTGACAGTCTTACTTGGGCCCTCGTCAAAGATCCGGTTTCCCTTCAGCAGGCTGTTATGATTTATGTCAGTTCTCATGATCCAAAAAATAATACACATTATTACCGTTGGGATTTCCTGCAGACATTTAAACATATTTCTTTTTTAGAAACTCCCTGGGGGGAAGCGAATGGATTAATCTATCCCTATGACGTAAATTATAGTACTCATAGCTGCTGGACAACTATCCCTTCAACAAATATTCTGCTGGGTACTTCAATTGCTCTAAGTCAGGACGTGATCAGTCAGGCATTAATAGCAAATATTGGACAAAATGATCCAACAATGGATATTGGATCAAGTTTTCTTGTCAGGCAATATCCGTTAACTCAGGAGGCATTTAGTTACTGGTTGACTGTACAAAAAAATTCCCAATCGTTAGGAGGGCTTTTTGATTTACAGCCCTCCCAGATTAAAGGCAATTTCCGTTGTACAACTAATCCGAATATTCCGGCCTTTGGGTTTATTTCAGCATCTTCTGTCCAGGAACAACGATTATATATCAGCAATAAAAGTTTGCCGGGTTGGCAATCAAACCCCGGAATGTCATGTCCGACTGTTTCGGTCCTCCAGGATCAATTGAATTTATTAATTTATAATTATCCTGACACATCTTATGGTCCTTATCATTTTGAAGGCGATCTCATTGTTTCTCTGGTTGTCGCGCCGAAAAAATGTATGGATTGCCGTTACCAGGGCGGTATTAATGTAAAGCCTTCCTTCTGGCCTCATTACGATTAGATTATATCAGGGATCACATTTCTTTTCACCTGCTATTTTTATTTTAAGGATTTGGGTTTTCAAAAACCTGATTTGTTACCGGAGGAATATCCGGAATCTTTATCACATTGAAACTGTGTTTGGTAACTTTGTGACAACTGTTACAGGTATTTGTAAGAAGCGTAAAACTATTCTTAAATGATTCAATATTTTTTCTCGTAATCGCTGTCGTCAGACTATCAAGGGATGGTTCAATCATGGGCAAAGAAGTGATCTCAGGCCTGTTTGTACAATATTTATTAATATCCGCTATCGTTTCCCGGATTTCTCCCATTTCAAAATCAGCGAGATCCCAGTTACTGTTTTTCCCGGCAAACCACAGTTTGGCATGATGCACCTGTATGGATGACATGAATTCTCCCAACCCGGGGGTATAAGAACTGTCCAGCCTGCTTCTTAAACTGTCGATCTGATTTTGTAATACAATCCTTTCATTTTCCTGTTGCTGATTGCAGGAAAACTGACAAAAAACGAATAGCATTAAAGAAAAATATCTCATAGAATTTTTATATTAACTTTCAATGCCTCTTCAATTTAAATTATATTTTGAAAGGATCAGGATGAAATATTGATTAGAATGTATTATCATCTTGGATTTTTCCCGATCAGAATATTAATAACTTCTACCAATATTAGGATTATAACTACCCATTCAAGAGTAAGACTGTTCCTGTTTTGAAGCAGGTCCTTGAATAATTCCATATTTTCTTTCACAATGCCTAATCCCTCCTGAATAGTACGAAAACGTGCCTGAAGATCAAAAGTCTTTTTTAGTCCGATATCAAGTTTATTCAGATTTTCATTTTCCCAGGTTTCTTCGGGTGAATCGAATATGTACAGATTACCTGAAATCCTGTTTTTCAGGTTCAGGGTTCGACCTATATATTTTTTTAGTTTAATTCCACCCATATTGATCCTTCCTTTTTTTTCCAGCAGCTGAGTGTGGAAATTGGTTTCTTCAAGCAGAGAATTGGTTTGCTGATTATAATAATCCAATGCAACGCTTTGAGAAACGTTCAGCATGATCAGGCGTAATTCATCAATATTGGGGGAGGGGATTTCAATTTTATTGTAACCGTAATTAATAGCAGGAGCATCAGTTTCTATATCGAATTCATCACTCAGCCGCTGATCAAATAAGTTTTTGCAATAGGGTCCGATCATTTGGAAGAAAGCAGCCATTTCGGTTTCTGAATAACCGAGGAAACACACGATCCCATATTTAAAAACGTAGAGGTATTTGTTGTTTTCGATGATATAAAATAGTTCATCCGTATCAGCAAAATGAATAGGTGCAGGAAAAGTTGTCTTGAATAATTTTATATCGATGCCGTCTGCAAGCTGAAAAGAAGTGACTTTTAAATTCATACAAAAATATTTGCATCTCCATAAAGGTAGGATAACGCAAATATTGTCTTCTTATCATGGCGTTACGGAGGCAACAGACTGACTTTTCAACAGATCGTTTTGTTGTTTCCTGTAACGGAGGATATTGACATAGTTGAGCCCGATGCGGATTTTGTAATCTTCGTAGGATTTCTGAGCCCATTGAATGGCACCATCCAAATCACCATTTATTTCAGCAATGATGGCCATATTATAACAACCCCTTCCAGCCAGTTTCCAATTTGTACTTTTTGTTTCATCCAGCCAGATCTGTGCTGCGCCGTCCCAATTGCCTGACTGTGCCCTGCGTTGTGCTGTTTTAAAATTCTGATCTCCGCCAACAAAATAGTCTCTTGAAACGCGGATCCAATAAGGCAGTATCCTGGAGGCATATGCCTGACCTGCCTGAATTCCGACTTCTTTGACAGCTTCTTTACGACCGATAAGGGCTGATGCTGCAACTGCAGGATTGATTCCGGATCCTGAAGAAGAAAGATCGCGACCGATGATATATTCATCCAGAATGGTTCTTGTGGTGGGATCGTAAATTCTCCATCCCGTTTTTACATTTGTTGAAATATTCACAAAATGTTCAATCGTGGGAATTATTGCCCCGGCAAGATTAACATTGGTCGGATTACCCGCATAGTTTAATCTGGAATCTGCATCAAACAGTTCAAGGGCAAATAAAGCATCTGTATTACTTTCCCTGCAAATTCTTTCTACAGAATCCCATAGCAATGGAGTAGGAAACACGCCTGCTCCGTATGATCTGAGATCTAATCCATTTAGGGATTTAACTTGTGTAAAACGTGTATTTTTCATGAGTTCATCCGTAAGACCTTGTATACTTGCCTGAGCGCCAGCCATTTGAAGATCATTGGTTTCCAATGAAACAGCTTTATGGATAGCGTCAAGCGTTTTAGTCTCGCTGGAAGCCTGCGTTCTGTTCACTACTGCAACAGATTTAATTTCCGGTGAGATGGATACTGGTGCGGGTTTTATCACACTTAGTGACATTAAACTGGTTGAACTGCAGGAATAGCATGCGATGGCTATGCAGATAAATAGTAAAGGATTTTTCATGGATGAGTTGTTTAAAAAGGTCGGTATTCTTCCCCTTTAAAACGAATTAATCCATTTATTTAGTATCGTTTATATTGATTTTAGAAAAACTGGAGGCCTCCATTCCTTTTTTAGCATGGCAAACTGGTATTCACTGCCCCATTTGCCTTTATAATAGATATTTTCAAGGAAATGGGCTTCCTGGCGGAACGACAGGCTTTTAAACAATTGTATCGAAGCCAGATTTTCAGCATCGACCGTTTCTATGATCCGGTGAATTCCTTTCTCCTGGAAAAGAAAATTCATTAATCCCAGCATGGTTTCCCTTGCATATCCTTTTCTATGATGCAAATGTGAAATGGTAATCCCTGTTTCTGCAATTCTTGAATCTGACTGATGAAGATAAATAGCACAATCTCCAATGAGCTGCTGACTGCTGATATTTTCAACCCCATACTGAATCCATTCACCAGGGTAGATATGCAATTTATTTTTATGTTCTGTTATAAAAGATTTAGCCTGTTCTTTGTTGAAAGTGTTGAAGCCCTGGTATTTTGTGATTTCAGGATTAGAGCGATACGCATGAAAAGCTTCAAGATCGGATTCTCTCAGATTTCTGATTTTCAGTCGGGGTGTAATAAATAATGCGCTTTGCACGTATCGAATATTTATGTCTTATTCATTTCCTTACTTTTCTGCTGGCGACAATTGGTGCATATGGTCCGTATTTATGTTGTTCTGAAGGAAAAGAATCGGCAAAAGGTCCGTCAGGCAGATCAACCGGTTTTAATAAAATATTTGGCCAGTCCTGCTTGAATTTTTTTATGGTTCTTGGCTGGCTATTTACGTAAGCTGCGATATCCCAGGCTTCTTCGGTGGTCAATTGTTCATTTATATAACTGCTGCCATAGGGCATATTATCTTTAATGAAGCTGGCAAACTTCGACAAACGAAATAGCCCTGCCGAAGTATTATAACTGTGTTCGCCCCAAAGAGGAGGGTATAAATATCCAGTAACAGAATCTGGTTTCCCGTCACCATTCATTCCGTGACAGAGCTGACATTTTTTTGAATATAAAACCTTTCCTTTCACAGGATCGGCGGCCCGTTCTATATACGCCAGAATTTCCAGACCTGTTCCAGGAGGTTTCTTACCTTTCTTTACGTCTTTCCCAACCCACCTTATGTAAGCGTTCATGGCTTTCATCTCCAGACTGTTGCTATCAGGCGCGCTGCCATTCATGCTTCTTTCAAAACAATCCGTAATACGCTGATTGATGGTTTCCGTATTTCCTCTCCGGTCGCCAAATCGGGGATATAGAGAAGCGACGCTTCCGAAATTTCCTGCCCATGCACGCGTACCGGCATCCAGATGACAGTTCTGACAATTCATTCCATTGGAAGAATGCGCCAAACTGCCGCCGGGTCCGAAATACCTGGCAGTTGAACTGATCAGTTTTTTACCATATCTGATGAGATGGCCTGAATCATTATTAGGGATAGTATTGGAATCCGGGGCAGCCCATAAGGGTTCCTTGGGTGGCAAAATAGAATTTTGCATGGCTGAAACCACTGGTCTGGAAGTCTTTTCCTTTCGCCAAATCCAAAAAAATACCAGGAGTACCAGCAGAAAAACTAAACCGGTAAGCCATTTACGTCTCATAGGATGCGATTATTTAAATACGGTCCTTTTTCAGACATTACAATAACCACAACCATGTTCCTGTGCCCGTCCTACGGCATATACACCGGATGGCATAGGTGGAATTCCGGGTATCAGGTTATCCTGCCATTCTTTTAAAACTGTTGCAGGTTGTTGGTTTGTACTTCCCGCTACGACAGCGCTGTAAACGGTAAGTGCCATATTGCAAACGCAAAACATAATACCCATGGATTGCAATTCAGGAATACCAAGTGTAACGGTACCAAGTCCCGGTACAGAAAAATCATCAGGCTTGGGTTTCCAGAAAGGATTTCTCGCTGCCAATGCCTTAGTTTCAGGATCCATGACTTTTTGCATTTCCCCTAATTTATATTTTGACCACATGCTGTCCTGTAATCCATAGAGGAACGCACTATGACGTAGAACAACCACGGCCGTGCAATCCCTGTCAGAAGCTCCGGTAGCTTCATTGGTCATCATATAAATTTTAGGCCACGCAAATGGAAATATTTCCTTAGGTTCAGTACAATCAAACACCATTCGGTGTTTGCCTTTAATACCTTTAAACCAATCATCCGGATCAGGGGCATTTCCGGTGAAATGATGTAAGCCATCATTAGCTTTGGCTGGGTTTACCAGGGAGGCGACTCCCATAAGTGCAGCTGCGCCGGTTACCTTACCTAAGAAATCCCGCCTGTTGGCAGGTTTTATGAATTTTTGTTGAGACATGAGATAAAGTTTTATTGGTTAAATCCGGTTGGAAAAAATAAAATTCCGGTTAGCAAACCTAGTCTGGTATGCGATGATTTTTATTGTAAAAAAGTGACAAAATCTACGCCTGCATGATTTTTTCGTAGCCGGTCTTTGATAAGAAATAATCCTGTGGCGATCCTCCTGTAAGTGATTTGAATTCATTGTTAAAATGACTCTGATCGTAAAAACCAAATGCGTCAGCGAGTTGTCGCCATTTTACATTCAGATTGGATTCAATGGAACGGATAACTCCGCCAAAACGTACCAGCCGGGAATAAGTCTTGGGAAACAATCCAACCTGTTCCAGGAAATACCTTTCCAGGGTTCTCTTCGTAGTATAGGTTGCCAGCTCGAGTTCTCTTAGGGAAATATTCCCTCTGGATTTTTCAATAAGGCGGAGGGCTTCATCAATATTCCTGTCTGTCTTTTTTTGATCCTTCTGCAAATAATTTAATAAAAAAGCATCTGCCAGTTCAATTTTACTATAAAGGGAAGTCTTTTTTAATTGATGTGTAAGATCGATCAGTGGTTTCCCCAAAAACTCTACCGCATCCCGGGTTTGATTACTAAAATAATAGGCCGGAAGTTTAAAAATTTTATAGAATCCTCCCGGCTTAAAATGGATGACCATTTTCTTCATTCCTGAAAAAAATCTTACATGGCAGACCCCATCATTGGGGCCGGCGATAAAATGTTGTGAAGTGAATGTTGAATGGTTACAATCGTATACTGTATTACCCTCGTCCAGACCAAGAACCAGGTTTTGTGTGGTATTGGGAAGCAGACTGCTTTCGGCATAATTGCCTTCCTGCTGATCAGTTGAAACGATCAGATAGGAATCAACACAATGCCTGAGCAAAGGATGAGGGTTAAAAGATTGCACATGAAACATATCTGCAATTGCTATGAAGCTACTATATTAGTCAGGAATTAGAAAACATTTTTATGAAGAAGATATGTTTTATCCTCGCTTTTTCAGGGTTATATTCCTTTTGCAGATCCCAGGTGCCTGTAAGTAAGGAACCCCGGCACCATAATATTTTGGAAAACGGTCATATCCGCCTGCTGGATGTACATATACCGCCCGGTGATACAACGCAGATTCATATTCATTCAACCCCTTCTATATTTGTCATCCTGACCAACAAAGTTAAAGTGGGATCCCAGGTTATCAGTGAGGAGAAACGCGCAAGGTTAAACCCTGCGGATGACGAAAATATCTGGTTTGAGGGTTTTTATAAACAACCACGCATACATCGCGTCTGGAACAGTGATATATCTGAATATCATGTGATGGATATCGAACTGACCAACACAAAGTTTATTGCCATTGACTCACCGATCCGTCAAAAAGCTTTTACCTTATTGTTCGACGAAGATCCAGTTCGGGCCTACCGTTTGTCATTAGCAAATGTTTTAAAAATTCCAATAACTGAAAGAAAGGCAGATATCCTGGTGATCCGCTTAACAGATTCAAAAAATAATATTCACATAAATGGAAAATCGCTTCTTAAAATGGGTGATTATATTTATATCCCTTCCGGTAAGCCTTTTGAAATAATAAATGGAGAAGATGGTAAAGACGAATTTGGATTTTTCGAATTGAAATGATCAATTTGTCGTTCCGATTCTTTTTATTTTAATATTCCTGTACCAGACTTCTTCCCCATGGTCCTGCAATGCAATATGGCCTGAATGAAAGGTTCCAAATCCTGGCATGGTTTTAAACTTACTTCCTGCAATCAGTTTTTTCCAGGTTTCATTCCAGAGTGGAGTTGAAATAATATGAACATCATTCAGATAAAGATCCAGGCGGTTGTCATTACTCACGATCTCCACCTGGTTCCATTCCAGCGCAGGTTTCGCCGACATTACAGTTGATGCGATCAAATCATAGAGATCACCTGCTTCGTGTTTAAAACTATGTGCATCTTCATTGCTGTCTTTATCACATACCTGCATTTCAGGTCCTGTATTCCAGGTTTCTTTATACTTCGCAGTATCCTCCTGAACAAAAATGATAATGCCACTGTTTGCTTTCTTTCCAATCTTCCATTCAAGCATTAGATCATAATTACCGAATGTATCATTGGAAACAAGATCACCACCACCGGCTGTCTGGTAGCCGTTCTTTGCACCAGGTTTTAAATGAATGGATCCACTGTCGATATTCCACGCGGAACCGGGCTGCTTTTGTCCATACGTATGCCAGCCATTCAAAGAAACACCATCAAATAAATTGACCCATCCGCTGTCGGACAAAACAATGGCCGGTTTTAATGTGGTATCTGCGGGCGCATTAAATCCCAACCCCTTTCCGTTATTATTTCCGCAGGCAGCGATCATCAGAACGCAGACAGACAAGATGATAAAATTTTTCAATTCGGATTATTTTAGAAGAATGACTATTTTATAATTTAAATAAGGACTGGCCGCATAAAGTAAGTAAATTTAAGAATATCCCATGTTGTTATTTAAGGATAAAAATTTACTGGGGAATTTTTCAGGAATCAGTCAGTTGGAGTGGCTGGAGACCAATGGTCTTGGTGGATGGTCCGGCAGCAGTTTATCAGGATGTAATACCCGCCGTTATCATGGTTTACTCATGGCGGCTATCCATCCTCCTGCTGAAAGAATGCTACTGGTTTCAAAACTGGATGAAACCATTATCATTAACGGGAACCATTACGAATTGGGCACCAACGATTATGGCGATGT
>JABDDT010000038.1 GCA_013287475.1 Bacteroidota bacterium | reverse complement strand
AGAGCATTATTCATATCATACCGGTCAGATCATTTTTTTGACAAAGCTGATGAAGAATATGGATATGGGCTTTTATGCAGGTGTGGATCTTAATAAAAGGAATTCAATATAAATTTGTTCATTGAGGATGCGAGTCGAAAAGAAAACATACAACTTACCCGAAGGGCTTTCCCAGTTTCAAACGATTGCCAGGTCATTCCGTTCATCCAGGCACCCCATCATTTCGATTTCAGAAAATATGGAACGTTTTTCCGGAACATACTCCGCTGCGTTGCCGGGGAATCTGAAATTTATTCTCACCCAGGACCCGGGCCTGATCAATTATGTTCTTCGTGAAAATCATAGCAATTACCAGAAGTCACCACTCACATCTGTCAGGGGAAGAAGGCTTTTCGGGAATGGTCTGCTGTTTTCAAACGGAGATTACTGGTTGCGTCAGAGACGGATGGTTCAACCGAGTTTTCACCATAAAAAATTGCAGGCCCTTTATGAAATTATTGTGAAAACCATTGAGGAATTTCTTCATTCAGTCCCGGAAGCCGGGCAGGTGGATGTCTATCCGTTGATGCATCAGCTTGCTTTTAATATTGTGGTCAGATCGCTTTTCGATATTGAATTATCTGTTTCGCAGATGAGTGATTTAAACAGTGTCTTCAATGAATTGCAGAAATTCTACATGAGTGATATTAATCTGCCGGTTAGAAGACTCCTTTATCCGATTACCAGAGAAGATCGTGTTCATTACAGGAAATCAGCAAAATTGAGGTCAGTTATTCAGGGCATCATCCGGGAGAGAAGATCTGATCCGAAAGAGTATAATGATTTGCTCCATCTTCTCCTGAATGCGCGATATGAAGATACCGGGCAGCCAATGAATGAAGACCAGATTATTGATGAGGCACTCATCCTGTTGTTTGCGGGCCATGAAACAACTGCTACTACACTCTCATGGCTCTTGTACCAGGTTGCATCACAAAAAATCGTTCAGGAAAAGATCAGTGTGTCAGTTCAGCAAACGAATATTTTTGATAGTATAAAAAATGTATATCTGCAGGCCGTGATCAATGAATCCATGCGACTGCAGCCTGCTGCCTGGATTACGGACAGGATAGCTTTGGAGGACGACTCATTCGGTGAAGTTGCATTTCCAAAAAATACGATTATCATGCCCTTCTTTTATGGTGTGCACCGTAACAAGGATTATTGGAATAATCCGAATGCTTTTATTCCGGAAAGGTTCATTGATGAGCAGGGTAAAATAAAAAAACATCCATCCTTTTTCCCATTTGGCGCAGGACCAAGAATGTGTATCGGGAATAATTTTGCCATCGCGGAGATCAGCATGTTCCTTCATGCATTTTTTGAGCAATTCAGGGTTTTGCCTACAGGACAGGTACCTGAAATGAAAGCCCTGCTCACATTACGTCCCGATAAAGTGATTCTGGGAATTGAGAAATTGAACCAGGCCTATTAAAATTGCCTTCGCATGTTGGGGCAGGAGCGATGTTTATCACTTTATTCACAATCAGTTTCCAGTCCATCAAGGCAGCGATTACAAATCCTGTAATTAGCCTACGTTCAGAATAATTAAACAGTCACCGGTTGCAATACACCAAAAATATTTCCTTCCGGATCCTTTCGATATGCCAGGTGACCTACGCCAGGAACTTCCATTTTATCAGTGGCGACCGTGCCGCCTGCTGATTCAATTTTCTTAAGCGTTTCATCGATATCTGCCACGGTGATTGTGCAGACGAAAGCATTGACGGGTTCACCGCCCTTCGGACCTTCTCCATGACGTGGTGTAAGGCCACCGTTGATACCTGTCCACCTGGCGCCTGATTCATCTTTACCGGTATCTATGATGCGATAATTTCCCATGGCGGGCCCCAGGTCTTTGATGTCCCAGCCAAAAACGGATTGATAGAATGCCTGCATGCGGTCAGAATTGATGGCATGAATTTCGAAATGGACTACACGGTTCATATAATTTAATTTTTAAGTTTGGAAAGGAAAGATAAGGAAAAGTAAATATAAATACTAAATTATTTAGTAAATATTTCCTAACCATAAAATAATACCTTCAATCGCTTTAAAATAATGGATAAAGGGGGTACTGTGCAACAAATTTAGATTTGTATTGTCTTTCAGAACAGTGAATTAACAACCATCCTTATTCAGCCCGTACACAAATTATATATATGTTTCGCACAACTTTGAAAGCGGGAATCCGCAATTTCTGGAAAAACAAAAGCTACAGCTTTCTGAACATACTGGGACTCGCGATCGGGATCGCCTGTGCAGGTCTTATTTTTTTATGGGTAGAAGACGAAACTTCATTTGACAGTGTGCACGTCAATAAGGACAGGATTTATATGGTGATGAACAACTGGCCCTTTACCGGACATTTCAGCACCTATGAAAATACACCGGGACTGATGGGACCCGCCATGAAAAAGGAGATTCCAGGCCTGGTAAATACCTGCCGTACGACCGAGGGACAATCAACACAGCTGATTGTTATTGGAAATAAGTCATTCTATGCCGGTGGGGCCTATGCAGATTCTACACTGTTCAGCATGTTCACGATTCCTTTTGTACAGGGAAGCGCTGGCACTGCATTCAGCCAAACCCATTCCATGGTCATTACTGAAAAGGCAGCCAGGAAATTTTTCGGCGATGATAAAAATGTACTGGGCAAAACCGTGCGACTTGATAACAAACAGGATTACCAGATTACCGGTGTTGTAAAAGATTTTCCGGAAAATAATTCGATCCAGTTTGAATGGGTAGTGCCATTCGATATATTTTTTAAAGAAAATACATGGCTCTCCAACTGGGACTCCAATGGAATTCTCACAATGGCGGAACTGGAAAAGTCATCGCATCCTGAGGCAATCGACCGACAGCTTCATGACTATATAAAGAAAAGAGTACCGAAAACCATTGTGAGCAGTTTTCTTTTTCCGATGAAGGACTGGCATCTGCGCTGGGATTTTGAAAATGGTAAGCCGACAGGTAAAGGGAGAATACAGTATGTACATATGTTCAGTCTGATTGCCTGGATTATTTTGTTTCTTGCCTGCATCAATTTCATGAATCTTGCTACAGCCCGCAGTGAAAAGCGTGCGAAAGAAGTAGGTGTAAGAAAAGTGCTGGGATCAGGAAGGGGAAAGCTTATTACGCAATTCATTTCAGAAGCCATATTCCTGGCCTTTCTTTCGGTTGTCGTTGGCATTCTTTTAATAATAATAGCGCTGCCTTTTTTCAATACGCTGGCGCAGAAACATCTTTCATTGAACATCCTGGATCCTGTTCATTTACTGAGTCTTTTAGGAATTACATTTATATGTGGAGTCGTAGCCGGCAGTTATCCCTCATTATATCTTTCATCCTTTAATCCGGTATTTGTACTGAAGGGAATTAAAATGAAAAGCGGCAGCACGGCGCTGGTCAGAAGAGGGCTTGTAGTGATGCAGTTTTCTGTTTCCATAATACTTATCATCTGCACCATCATTATTTTCCAGCAGATTGAACACGTAAAAAACCGTAAACTCGGATATGATATAAGCAACCAGATTGTAATGGATGTGCAGGGGAATATGGGAAAACAATTCATTGCCATCAAACAGGATCTGCTGAATACGGGGGTGGTCGAAAAAGCGGCCCTCTCGGATCATGAAACCATTTATGGCGGTGACAATAGTGATCATTATAGCTGGGAAGGAAAGGACCCTAATGCGACCAATATTATTTCCTGGAGATATATAAGCCCTGAACTCCTTTCTACCAATGGTATTCAGGTTGTTCTCGGAAGGGATTTTTATCCGGATCCTGTATTAGACAGCAATAATGTTATTATCACTGAGTCCCTGGCAAAGCTCATGAACAAACCCAATCCTATCGGAACTGTTATTCAATCAGATAATAATAAATATACCGTTGTCGGTATGGTGAAAGATTTTGTATATGGTAATATGTTTGGAAATACGCCCGACCCCTTGATTTTCTTTTGTAATCCACACTACGAATATGAAAGTGTGATGTATGTCCGGTTTAAAAAACCGGTGAATCCTGAAAAGGCAGTAGCGCTAATAGAACCAGTATTGAAAAAAGACAATCCATTATATCCCTTCCAGTACCGGTTTGTGGACGATCAGTTCAATCAAATGTTTCTAAGTGAAATGCTGGTCAGTAAATTATCGCGTGTATTTGCCTTACTGGCCATTTGTATTTCATGCCTCGGCTTGTTTGGATTAGCCGCATTTACTGCGGAACGCAGGACAAAAGAAATCGGCATAAGAAAAGTACTGGGTGCGGGTGTAATGCGTCTTGCAGGTATGTTGTCCGGTGAATTCATGAAACTGATTGCCATCTCTTCCCTGATTGCATTTCCCATCGCATGGTATGCGATGCATTCATGGCTGCAGAATTATGCGTATCATATTACGATCAACTGGTGGGTTTTTGTAGCGGCAGGTGCTTCCTCCATATTAATTGCGCTGATCACCATCAGTTTTCAGACGATACGTGCGGCAATTGTAAATCCGATCCATAGCCTTCGTTCTGAGTGAACTTCGGCTATCTAAGCCAGCCTTCGCTCCGAATAAATCATTTCTGCACCAATCCGGCAATGATACCAACACTCAGTGCCAGTATCACGGTATTGAATACAAAGGATATGATTGCGTGAAAGAGTGTAAGATGACGTATCTGACGTGAACTGATCGTTACATCAGAGACCTGGAAGGTCATTCCGATAACAAAAGAGAAATATGTAAAATCCATGTAGTCCGGTTCACGGTCGCCCGGAAATTGTAAGCCTCCCCGCGTTTCCTTTTGTATACCCTTCTCTTCCTTATGACAAGTGTAATACAAGTGTGCATAGCGAAAAGCAAAGACTGTATGAATCAGGGTCCATGATAAAACGACAGAAACAATTGAAAATCCAATATGATACCAGTATCCGGCTACTTTGTTATCCGGCAGAATTTTTAAAAGAATAATAACTGCAAATAAGCTTATAAAAGAAGAGAATAGAACAAAAATAAAAACGATGGTTCGGCTGGAATCCTGTCTCTTGGCAATATCTTTTACTTCATGAACACCTGCCGTCACTATGGTTATCCAGAATAGTACTAAACCCGTAAATGCAAAACTGCTCCATACAAGGATAAACTGGATAGCCGGAGGTGTTCTGCCGGTAACCATAAACGTTATGAATGAGACAAACAAAGCAATCAGGAGTCTCGTACGGGCAGGAATTCTATATATGTGCTGAATGAAAGATATTGGCATAAGAAATATAGGTTGACAGTTCAAAAATAGACTCTTCTTTTACAACCGCTGGTTAATAACGCAGATCCTTCATTATTATCGTACAAAGGCTGTTTCAAAACCGGACATTTTATAAATGACTCAAAAGTTAACAGGCTGGTTATCAATAAAAATGATAATGGTACACTATATGATCGGCTTATCAGACAATAATTCATTTATAATTATTTAATCCCGGACCATGTTTAAAAATTATTTCAAATCCACACTGCGCAGCCTCTCCAGAAATAAAGGATACAGCCTCCTGAATTTTTTCGGACTCGCCATCGGTATCGCCTGTGCAGGAATTATTTTTTTATGGGTAGAAGATGAAATGAACTATGACAAGACTTTCATAAACAGGGACCGGATTTTTCAGGTCATGACAAATCAGACCTATGACGGAGTTACACGAACCTTCTCTTCAACGCCGGGACCACTTGCACCAGCCCTGGTAAAAGAAATGCCGGGCATAACCAGTGCCTGTAGAATGGGCCGAAATAAATCTTTATTTTCTGTCGGTGATAAAGCCGTATTTGAAACAGGTTACTATTCCGATTCCACTATATTTCCCATGTTCACACTGGAATTCAGGGAAGGAAATCCATCTGGAGCATTGAATGAAATACATTCTGTTGTGATATCGGAAAAAATGGCGGCACAGTTCTTTGGAAATAGTACAAATATCGTGGGCAGGAATATAAAAGTAGATAACAAAGAAAATTACAGAATCACCGGTGTGTTTAAAAACCTGCCGGTAAATTCAACATTGCAATTTGACTGGATTTCTCCCTTCTCGATCTATGCAAGTACGCGTGACTGGCTAAAATACTGGGGGGCCTTCGCACCGAGGACTTTTGTACAACTCTCACCAACAACAGATTTTAATTTGGTGAACAAACAGCTTGCAGGATTTTTACATGCCAAAGACAATACTGTAACTACTGTGCCTATTCTTTTTGCCATGAAGGACTGGCATTTGCGGAACAATTTTGTAAGCGGAAAGCAATCTGGCGGACGAATAGAATTTGTGCGGCTGTTTGCTATTATTGCCTGGATCATTTTGATCATCGCCTGTATAAATTTCATGAATCTGGCTACGGCTCAGAGTGGAAAAAGAGCAAGAGAAGTGGGTGTGCGCAAGGTACTGGGTGCTGCAAGAGGCAGTTTGGTCCGCCAGTTTATCGGGGAAGCGATGGTGATGTCGGTATTTTCTGTCCTCCTCGGATTGTTACTGATGATATTTCTTTTACCGTTTTTCAATGAGATTGTTGAAAAACAAATGGGGCTTGGATTGAAAAACCCATTGCATGCAGCCGCCCTGATTTTTTTGATCTTATTCTGCGGGCTGATGGCAGGAAGTTATCCTTCACTCTATCTTTCATCATTTAATCCGGTATTTGTTTTTAAAGGAATCAAGATGAAAAGCGGTAGTGCTGCAACGATCCGGAAAAGTATGGTGGTATTTCAATTTACCATCTCCATCGCCCTGATCATCTGCACAATCCTTGTTTATCAGCAGGTGCAGCATATCAAAACCAGGGACCTTGGATATGATAAAGACAACCTCCTGAATATGGAAGTTGTAGGTAACATGCAAAAAAATTTTTCAGGCATCAGGCAGGATTTAATAAATACAGGAATTGTAAAAAACGCAGCACTTTGCAATGATGAGTCGCTCTACACATCTGATAACGGAACAGATAACAGCTGGGAAGGGAAGGATCCAAAAAGCGTAGTGCTCATTTCTTACAGGGCAATAAGTCCTGAATATATTTCCACCATGGTTATGCACATTCTGGAGGGAAGGGATTTCAGGCCTGATATAAAATCTGACAGTTCGAATGTACTGATCACTGAATCACTGGCGAGAATAATGGGTAAGGGTTCTGCCGTCGGCAAGATCATCCGATCTGGTAAACAGCCCTGTACTATAATTGGCGTGGTTAAAGATTATGTGTATGGTGACATGTATGGGAAGCCCGATCCGGTTATTTTCTTTTCAAATACTGATGAAGCAGGTTACCTGTATATCAGGTTCAAACAGAATGCGCATCCTGAAGATGCGCTCGCAAGGATAGCTGCAATTTTCAAGAAAGATAACCCGGCATATCCGTTTGGATATAGCTTTGTTGACGAAGATTTTGACAAATTATTTAAGAGTGAAACGCTTGTTGGTAATCTGTCAAAAATATTTGCGGGCCTGGCTATTCTTATTTCATGTCTGGGCTTATTTGGTCTTTCTGCCTTTACTGCTGAACAGAGAACCCGTGAAATCGGGATCCGCAAAGTGCTGGGTGCGAATACCAGTGGGATTGTTTCGATGCTGTCGAAAGATTTTTTAAAGATTGTTTTAATCGCCATCCTCATCGGGTCACCCATTGCATTTTATTTTATGAGCAAATGGCTGCAGGATTTTGCATATCGTATAAATATACAATGGTGGGTATTTGTTCTTGCAGGTTTTGCGGCCGTCCTTATTGCATTCTTTACGGTGAGTTTTCAGGCAATCAAAGCCGCTCTTTCCAACCCGGTCACCAGTCTGCGTTCGGAATGATTCGGGGTTTTTATTTCAATCTTTTTGAAAATTATGATACAGCTTCAATCTTAGCTTCTGGTTTTTGCTCTTTAGATTTTTTCAGATCGCTTGTTGAAATGGATTTAATGGGCTTAAGTGCAATAGAACCTGTCAGAATTTTACCTGCTTTATGTATTCTCTTTTTATACTTTTTTTCTTTGATTTTTTTTGGATAATCCTTCAGGGATTCGATTAATTTCCCTTCAACATCTTTCAAAAGTGTTTTTCTTAATGATTTTTTATTTGTCTTTTTAGTTTTAGCCATAACAGAGTTTTTTGGTAACAATTTGATAATATGAAATTAACATTAGCAACCTAAATCCTATATTAAGTTTTAAGGAACATCCGATTATTGCATTATTCGCCTACAGATGTAAAATTTGCTGTATAACAAATTGCAAATCAATGATATATTGACCAATTCTAATTATTTGGCCACGATGCAGGACGGGCCTTTAACTTTATAATTACAAATTGAATTATGAAACGCATTTCTTCAATAATAATGTTTTTAGTACTCAGTTTAGGCAGTAGCCATGTCTTCGCACAATTCACACAGTCAGAAATGATCGTTGAATGGCAAAGAGCAAAAACCTATACTAAGGCGTACCTGGACGCTATGCCGGGAGATGGTTATGGATTTAAACCCACTCCTGAAATCCGTTCATTTGCACAGCAAATGCTTCATTTAGCAGATGCCAATTATCTCTTTGCTTTTATTGCCAGCGGCAAACCAAATCCCATAGGCGAAACACTCCAGAACCATAACGTGGCTGAAAAAACATTTTCAACAACAAAGGAAACAGTCACTAAAACTGTCATGGATAGTTATGACTGGATGATAAACACTTTTCAGGGAATGACGCCGGCTCAAATGCAGGAAACCATAAAATTTCACAATCAGGATATTACAAGAAGCGGAATATTTGGTAAAGCATTTGAACACCAGACTCATCATCGCGGTCAGACAACCATCTACCTGCGTTTAAAAGGAGTAACGCCACCTGGAGAAATGTTGTTTTAGCTGAAAGCCGAATATCAGATTACTGCTCAATTTTATTCTATTTATTAAAGAATTACATTTTGCAATTATCTGCAATATTGCATAATATTGCAAACCGTCGTTATACCGCGATGAATTAATCAATCATTTATGAAAAAGCAGGTAAACATTTTCAGTATTTCCATAATTGTGTTTTGGGCATTCTTTATATCAGCATGCTTAAATCATTCTGAACAGCACAATACCATTTCTGATCAGGAAAAAAAAGACGGATGGGTCCTGCTTTTTGATGGAAAGACAATGAATGGATGGCATTTATTTAACAGGGGGAACATACCTTCAGCCTGGTCTGTGGATAGCGGTATGCTTATTTGCAACCCACACGCTAAAAATGTAAAACACGGAGATCTCGTAACAGATAACGAATATGAAAATTTTGAGATGACCTTCGAATGGAAAATTTCACATGCAGGTAATAGCGGTGTTTTTATAAATGTACAGGAAAGACCCGACCTGGGAACTACTTTTTCAACCGGCCCGGAATATCAATTACTGGATGATAGAAATGTAGAGCCTGACTATCTCAGAGATTCCTCACATAAAGCCGCGGCCATTTTCGGGATAATCCCAAATACAAGTAATACCATCCCAAACTCCGGCGAATGGAATCAGTCACGTATTCAACAGCAGGATGGCAAGCTTACTTTCTGGCTGAATGGAGTGCAAACCGTTCAGGTTGATATGAAAAGCGATGAATGGAAAAAATTAGTGGCTGCAAGTTCTATGAGTCATTACCCTGAATATGGAATATATTTTAAAGGACATATTGCTGTTCAGGACTGGACAAACGGCGTTTCATTCAGGGATATGAAGATCAAACAACTTTAATAATTATCAATTATTAATTATTAATTATGATCCGGGTAAAATTCAGTCAATGTTGAAATTCCTGAACACCAGTAACCTGTACTTTTTTGCAATTGTACTTTTATTAATTTCCTGCGGAGTAACGACAGACAATAAAAATAATTCCAAAGAAAGTTCACCAGCTGAAAGCGCAGAAACATCTGTACCTGGTATTGAGAAGGTGGAATTTACAGACAGCGTTCAATTGAAAGCAAATGAGAATATGCGCTTTGATAAAGAATTGTTCAGGGTCAGGGCAGGGAAAAAAATCAGTCTCATTTTTAAAAATACGGGTACAAAATCAGCTGTGTCAATGTCCCACAACGTTGTAATCTTAAAGAACGGTGTCGATATTGCCGATTTTGCGGATATAGCCCACAATGCAAAAACTGAACAATATGTTCCAGCCTCCTTAGACTCATTAATAATCGCGCATACAAGATTGGTGAGCGGCGGAGATTCTGATAAGGTGGAGTTTATAATACCTAAACCAGGTGTATATGATTTTATATGCAGTTTTCCGGGTCATTGGGGAACAATGCAGGGGAAAATAGTCGCACAATAGGATTTACATTTTAACCGGCAGACATTATGAAAATTGAACACCTTGGTCTCTGGGTACAGGATCTGGAGCTCATGAGAAATTTTTATCTGAAATATTTCGATACGAGTTCGGGAGAGAAATATGTTAATCCGAAAACACAGTTCCAGGCATATTTTATTTATTTCGGAGAAGGTAAAACAAGATTAGAGTTAATGATGCGACCGGATATCATATCTGATAACAGTAAACGCGGATTTAACATGGGGATTGCCCATTTTGCAATATCTGTGGGAGGAAAGGATAAAGTGAATGAACTGACTGAACGTATAAGAAACGACAACTTCACCATTTTTAGTGAACCGAGAACAACGGGAGATGGTTATTATGAAACAGTTGTCCTGGATCCTGAGGGAAATTTACTGGAAATTTCAGCCTGATAAATGAACAATATCAATACAATCATATTTGACTTCGGAGGCGTTTTGATAGACTGGAATCCGAGATATATGTATCGGGATGAATTTGAAGAAAGTTCAGAAATGGAATATTTTCTCAATGAGGTTTGTACAGAAGATTGGAATCTTCAACAGGATAAAGGACGGTCACTGTCAGAGGGAACCAGGATTCTACAGGACAAGTTCCCGGATCATGTTGAGAAAATTCAATTATATTATGATCGATGGGAGAAAATGATAAAAGGTTACATTCCGCAAAATGTAACCCTTTTACAAAGACTGAAAGAGAAGTATAAACTTTATGGACTGACGAACTGGTCGGCTGAAACTTTTCCAATCGTTTTCAAAAGATTCTCATTCTTTAAATTATTTGACGGGATTGTCATTTCGGGAGAAGAAAAACTAATCAAGCCGGACAAGAAGATTTTTGAACTAATGCTGGATCGCTATCATTTGGAAATTAAAAACTCACTGTTTATTGACGATAATAGGAAGAATATTCAAGCGGCAAAAGAAATGGGGTTCGCAACGATTCATGTTATGGAAAAAACAGATTTGAAAACTGAACTGTATGCACTAGGCCTGATGTAAATTCCTGGAACTGGATTTTTTAACTCAACCAGAATGTTAAAAGAAGAGCGGTTTAATCATATTCTTAAAGTTATAAAGAAAAGAGGCAAGGTCTTTTATGAAACCTTGTCAGAGGATTTAAATATTTCTGAAGATACAGTTCGGAGGGATATTGAGTCTCTCCACAACAATGGTTTGTTATTAAAAGTTCGAGGAGGTGCAATTTCCGTTTCCAGGAACCCACTCAGTTTTCAGGACCGCACCCGCTATTTACTTGAAGAAAAAGAATTGATTGCTTTAAAGGCGCAACAGCTGATTAAGAAGGGACAAACGATTTTTATGGATGGAGGTTCTACTATTTGCGCAATCGCCACAAGTCTACCTTCCAACTCCAGTTTCAGGCTGGTTACGAATAATATGGCGCTGGTCCCGATCATTTCAAAATTCAGGGATATAGAACTTATCATACTTGGTGGTATTCACGATCGTGAAACGGCTACTAATACTGGCGGTCAGACCTGCCATGAGGTGAATCAATATATCGCCAGTCTTTATTTTATGGGTACCTGTGCTCTTCAAAAAGATTTTGGCATCAGCGCCGTTTTTCAAAATGATGGAGAAGTAAAACAAAGTATGCTTAGGAATGCAAATAAAACATTTGCCCTGGTAAATAGTTCCAATCTAAATACTACAGAACATTATAAGGTGTGTGATATTAAAGATATTAGTGGAATGATCACTGATCTTGCAACCGATGATAGTCAACTGGATGATTTCAGGAATTTGGGTATTCGGCTTATCTGATGTCTATTTCTATAAAACAGACCGATGGCAGTCATTGCATGGCTGTCTTCGCAAGTCTGCCAAGGACTTTCAATCCATTTTCTGTTTTTTCATTCCATTCCAAACCATAACTCAGGCGCATGCAATTACCGAATTGTTTTTGAAGTGTAAACATGCTACCGGGAGAAAAAGTAATTTTTTTGCTTACTGCCAAGTTGTATAGTTCAATAGTATCAATGGATTTGGGCAATTCCACCCACAAAGATAATCCGCCCTGCGGTCTGCATATTTTTGTACCCTGTGGGAAGCATTCTCCGATTACCCTGATATACTGCAGGTAATTAGTATATAATGTTTTTCTTAATTTTCTCAGGTGTGCCTCATACCTGCCCGTTTCTAAAAAACTTCCAAGCGCTTCATGTGTGATGGATGTGCTGCTCAGACTGTGAAATAATTTAATTTTCATTACTTCATTCATAAACTTTCCTCCGGCGACCCAGCCAACCCGGTAAGCAGGCGCCAGTGTTTTTGAAAATGAACTGCACAGGAGCACCATGCCGGTTTCATCAAACGACTTACAACAGGTGGGTCTCTTTTCGCCAAAATAAAGATCACCATAGATATCGTCTTCAATCAGCGGTATATTATATTTTCCTAAAAGTTTTACAGATTCTTTTTTATGTTCTTCGGGCATCAGACTCCCAAAAGGGTTATTGAAATTGCTTACAAAAATGCAGGCTGCCAGTTTGGTTTTCAGTACTATTTTCTTCAGTGATTCCATATCCACACCGCTCTGTGGATCCGTGGGTAATTCAAGAATTTTCAAACCCAGGCTTTGTGCCAGCTGTAATATGCCGTAAAAACAGGGGCTTTCGACCGCAATGGTATCACCACGTTTTGTCATTGCCATGAGACAATAGGAGAGGGCGGACATACAACCGGCAGTGGTTAGAATATCTTTTTCAGAAAGATTTCCTTTCCAGCTGAACGACCATCTGGCAACCTGTATGCGCAGTTTTTCATTTCCCTGCAAAGGTTCATAAGTTGTTCCTCCGCCGGGAAGGGATCTGATCGCCTGTAGTGCGCCTTTGTTCAATTTGGCAACAGGCAATAATTTCATGGCAGGAACTCCTCTGGAGAAAACGGTGAAATTATTTTCACTGGCGGGATGAAATGAATTTTCTATGATATCCGTTACTGTTTTTAACGCCGGTTTGTTTTCTGGCTTGCTTACTTCGGGCATGGCCAGTTTTTTTCTGAAAGAATTACTGACGTAAAAACCTGATTGCGGTCTTGGTTCTATCAGTGATTTTGCTTCCAACTCGTAATAAGCAAACTGTGCTGTGCTCATACTTACACCATGCTGCCGGCATATCATGCGTATGGACGGGAGTTTGTCGCCCACTTTCAATGTATCATTATTAATCTGTTGCTCCAGACTCCGTGCAATTTTTAAATAGAGCAACTCCCTGTTTTGAGTTTTTTTCTTCATAGTAAACTGTACTGGTCAAAAATACTAAAAATGTATCTGTGCTGGTATTATATTTTGAAGGAAATTTGTCTTATCGGATGATATGAGTAATTAAAACAGGAATCATGAAAACATATATTGTTGATTCATTTACCAATGAACAGTTTAAAGGGAATCCGGCCGGAGTATGCTTCCCGGAAAATGAAATCAGTGAAAGCAAAATGCTGCACATTGCGTTTGAACTGGGTCTTTCGGAAACTGCTTTTCTGAAAAAGAATGGGAAAACGGATACTTATTCCATTCGGTATTTTTCTCCAAAAATGGAAATTCCATTATGTGGTCATGCTACGCTGGCCTCTGCCAAAGTGTTGTTTAAAGAGACAGATGCAGAAAAAATTCATTTTACAACAATCGAAAATTTGGATCTGACAGTAACAAAGCATGGTGATGAGATTACCATGGAATTCCCGGTATATAATACTGAAACCGCCGTTGCACCGGCAGCCATGCTGAAAGCATTGGGTCTTAACTCTGTTACTAACACTGTATTCAGTCCGCATAATAAAGTTATTGTGCTGGAAATTGACAGTCCCCGGATGTTAGCCAATCTTCGCCCGGATTTTAATGCCTTGATTCCTTCCAATGATGGAATTAATGGTGTATTGGTTACGGCCCCTTCCACTGATAACGGGTACGATTATCATTACCGGTTTTTCTGGCCATGGGCGGGGACAAATGAAGACCCTGTAACAGGCGGAGTGCAGACATTCCTGGCAAAATACTGGAGTGAAAAATTGAATAAGAAAAAATTGAAAGCATTTCAGTCATCCAGCCGGACGGGTTATATGAATGTTGCGCTCTGCGGCGATAAAGTTTTACTGACCAGCCGGGCAGTAATTATATTGGAAGGAAAATTAGTGGTTGAATAAAATAAATTAAAGTGAGTTACCGGTCATTTTACAAAGACGGTTTTTGTATTTCTACAGAGAAAGCAAGACTGGATATAAAAGCAATACATCATTTTCTATCAACGGAAGCTTATTGGAGTTTGAATATTCCGATGAGCAGGGTAGAAGAGGCGATAGAACATTCATTGAACTTCGGTCTTTATTTCAGGGAAAAGCAGATCGGATTTGCAAGAGTTATATCCGACTTTTCCTGCATTGCTTATGTTGGGGATGTTTATGTATTACCTGAATTTCGCGGGAAGGGGCTTTCCAAGTGGCTGATGCAAACCATTATGTCTTACCCCGAGCTGCAGGGATTAAGGAGATGGATTTTATCAACCGCGGATGCCCACGGATTATACAAACAATTTGGCTGGGTGCCGGTTTCAAATCCTGAAAGATGGATGGAAGTGCATTGCAGGGAGGTTTACAAATGAACGACACCTGTATCAATACCGCACATAAATATGCTATTTAAATCTGCAATAAACTGACGACCAGTCTTATAAAATCTGGCATTTTTTTAGCTCTTTATTTATCTGCATGGGTCACCGTATAATTCTTCAGAATGTTCATGAACTATATCAGAACAGCATGGCGTAACACGGCACGAAATAAAACATTTTCGATTCTTAACATATTGGGACTAACCCTGGGTTTGACTTGCAGTCTGTTTATATTTTTATGGGTAAAAGACGAAGCAGGGATGGATAACTATCATCCAAATGCGCCTTTTATTTATAATGTTTACGAAAGAGTTTTTTCTGATGGAAAATTAGAAACCGGTCGCTCAACGCCCGGCCGTCTTGCCCGTGAATTAAAACGAAAAGTGCAGGAAATTAAATACGCAACAGGTTTCAATGAACGTGGTCAGTCACTGTTTGAAGCAAATAACAGGATTATGAAGATGACAGGCGATTGTGCTGATTCGGATTATTTTAAGATGTTCAATTATCCGCTGATCGAGGGAACGGCAAATTCAGCACTGAACGGTCCGGATGATATTGCCATTTCCCGCAAAATGGCTGAAGCTTTTTATGGTACATCAAAGGCTGCCTACGGACATTTAATAAAATATAACAATTATAAATATTTTAAGGTAGCTGCCGTCTTTGAAAATCTGCCGGGGAACAGTTCACAAAAATTTGATTATGTATGCAACTGGGATTTTCTGCTGGATACAGTGTCCTGGCTGAAAGAATGGATATACCGGGGATCCGTTACTTATATTCAGTTGCAACCACATGCAGATCCCGTTCAGGTCGAATCAAAGATCAAAAATTTTCTCGCCGATTATCTCAATGGAACTGACGGAGTCGGCTTTCACCTTGAACTGGGTATGCAACGATTTGACAAAATGTATCTGAACGGAAATTTTAACGGAGGTAAACCAAATGGAGGCCGGATAGAATATGTTCGCCTTTTCAGCATGGTGGCAATTTTTGTTCTATTGATAGCATGTATCAACTTTATGAATCTCGCCACAGCAAGATCTGCAAAACGCGCGAAGGAAATAGGTGTGCGCAAAACCATTGGCGCCGGAAGAGGAATTTTATTCGCCCAGTTTATTGGTGAATCAATAATGATTACCATCCTTGCGGTAATCGTTTCTTTGGTTATTGTGATATTTTTATTGCCAGTTTTCAACTGGCTAACGGACAAGCAAATTCTATTTCCTTTCAGATCCACATCTTTCTGGATCACTATAACTGGACTTACAGTACTGACTGGTTTTATTGCCGGCAGTTATCCAGCGATATATCTTTCTTCGTTCCGGCCTATCAAAGTTTTAAAAGGTACTTTGAAATTCAGCGATCATGCAATGGTATTGCGAAAAGGACTGGTAACATTTCAATTTGTTCTTTCCATAGTACTGATCATCGGGACGATCATCATTATGAAACAGGTAAATTATCTGCAAACAAAAAATCTCGGTTTCGATAAAGAGAACCTTATCTATATTCCTTTCCAGGGGGAGATGGCAAATAAATTTAAAGTCTTCAAGCAGGAAATTTCGGGTATGCCTGGTATCAAAGATGTTTCCAGGACGGATCAGCCGCCTACAAGAACGGGAGCGCATGCTTATGATATGCAATGGACAGGAAAAGATCCCAATGTAAAAACCGTCGTCATTCATTTAACGGTGGGATATGGTTTTCTGAAGATTATGAATTTGCAATTAATACAGGGGCGGGATTTTTCACCTGATTTTCCTACAGATACACTTGGGTATATTATCAATGAAACTGCCTTAAAACTGATTGGATATAAAGAGCCCATTGGTAAGCCACTGAGTATTTTTAAAACTAATGGTCATATTGTAGGGGTAGTAAAAGATTTTCATTTCAAATCCCTGCACGATCCCATTGAACCTCTTCTTATAAATCTGAATGAACGTATCGACTGGGGAAATGCACTTATCAAAACGGAAGGAGGAAAAACGAAAGAGGCCATTGCCAATCTCGAGAAAATCTGGTCACAAATGGAACCAAAATTTCCATTTGAATATTATTTTGTTGATGAAGATTATAAAAGATTATATGAAAATGAGCAAACCATCAGTAAGCTTTCCAATGGTTTTGCTTTTCTTGCGATTTTTATTTCCTGCCTGGGTTTGATGGGGCTGACGATGTTCACTGCCGAACAAAGGAGGAAGGAAATTGGAATCAGAAAAGTTATTGGTGCGGGTTCGGCAGATATTGTTTTGATGTTGTCGAATGACATCCTGAAAATCGTTTTTCTGTCATTCATTATTTCCACTCCGTTATCCTGGCTGGCGATGAATAACTGGCTGCAGAATTATGCCTACAGAACAAATATCAGCTGGTGGATTTTCCTGGTATCCGGTGCTGCCGCTTTAATAATCGCTTTATTCACCATCAGTTTCCAGGCGATAAAGGCTGCAAGAGCAAATCCGGTAATCAGCCTTCGTTCAGAGTGAACTTCGGCTGACTAAGCAAGCCTTCGTTCTGAATGATCTTCGGCTATTAGTTTTTTGTTTTATTTTTTCCGCCTCCGATGAGAATTCCGAGGGTAAGGCCCAGGTAATTGCCTTTGTACATAGTGGTAACAGTTGGTTCGCCGATATAACTGTTGCTTTCATACAAATCCGGTGCGAAATGATATGCCAACCTTACATTCAAATGATGCCACTCAATCCCTATTCTGATATTGCCTCCTCTGTTACCGGTAGTCCAGTAACCTTGTGTCATTTCTGGTGGCTCTGTTCCAGGGAGTAAATAGGAAAAGGTATAATAGCCATAGCCTCCTCCTGCGGAAATTCGAAATCCTGGATTATTTACTAAATAATAATCCAGTGTAAGCATAGAGGATGTCATAAATGTCTCACAGTAACCAGCCAGTCCGAACTGGACACCAGCCCGAAATCTTTCACTAATCGCATAACCAGGGTTGATGTAAATAATACCGCCGGGTGATCCGGATTGTTGAAAAGCATAGCCTGCACCAATATCTAACGAGAAAGGTTTATGAGTGGGAACATTTTGCGCATATATATTTAAGAAGATTGCATTGAAGAAAAATAGCAGCAGGAAAAAATATCTCATATTGGTTTTCGGTCAATTCAGAAGACAATCAAATCAAGATGGTTTGTTGCATTCAATTTGTTAAAGCTCGTTCTTAGAGAGCCCGATTGTATCTTAGCGCTATGACAAACAATCTAAGTGTCCGTCCGGTTAATAAACTGGACTATGATCAGTGGCTTCCGCTCTGGGAGGGATACAATGCATTCTATAAACGTACGGGACCAACAGCTTTAGGTTCTGATATTACTGCAACTACCTGGAAGCGTTTTTTTGATGATTCTGAACCCGTATTTGCATTGGTTGCAGAATATGAGGGTAAACTGGTTGGAATGGCGCATTATCTTTTTCACCGCAGCACTTCTGCGATTCAGCAGGTATGTTATTTACAGGATTTATTTACTGCAGATGAATTACGCGGAAAAGGGATTGGTCGTGCCCTGATTGAAGGTGTTCATTTGAAAGCTAAAGAAGCAGGAGCATACAGGTATTACTGGCTGACGCACGAAACGAATGAGACAGCAAGGAAATTATATGATAAGGTTGCAGAGCGTTCAGGGTTTATTGTTTATCGCATGACGATATAGTTTTAAAATATTAATTTCATAAATAAAATTTAATGTTGTGTTACTTCAGAATAAAAATGCAGTTATATATGGCGCCGGTGGATCATTAGGTGGTGAAGTTTCTAAAGCACTTGCCAGCGCAGGTGCGCGTGTGTTTTTAACCGGGCATAATATCGCTTCTGTACAAAAAGTCGCACGTGAAATCCAAAAAGCCGGAGGCAGTGCTGAGGCGGACCAGGTGGATGCATTGGATCAAAAAGCGATTGACAGCCATCTTGAAAAAGTAGTTCGTCAGTCGGGGAAAATAGATATATCTTTTAATGCAGTCGGAGTAGATCTGGTACAGGGAATACCGCTTATTGATATGAAGGAGGATGATTTCATAACACCGATCACATTTACTATGAGGACACAGTTTTTAACTGCAACCGCTGCTGGAAAGATAATGGCCAGACAGAGATCGGGTATTATTTTATTTCTTACTGCTACACCTGGTGGTATCGGCTATCCTTATACGGCAGGCTTTGCTCCGTCTTGTGCTGCTGTGGAAACCTTCTCCAAAAACCTGGCCGCTGAACTGGGTATATATGGTGTGCGGGTTGTAAATATGCGTTCGGGAGGATCTCCGGACTCAAGGGTTTTTAAGGAAGCGATTGTCAACAGGCCAGAAATAATGAAATCCGTTATCCAAAAAATGGAAGATGATACCATGCTAAAGAAACTGCCTCTCATGGAAGATATTGCAAACCTTGCAGTGTTCCTCTCATCCGATCAGGCCTCGAAGATAACCGGCGTTACGGTTGATATAACTGCGGGTACGACTGCCGGATTAAATTACAGGACAGTAGCCGAAGTTGGAAGACCTCTTCTCTAAAATAACTTGTCCTTGGGTTTGCAGATAATTTAGCGAGTATAAAAATTCTGTACAAAATCCTCATAGTTTTTTGATTTCTTTACTGCGTCAATAAACCGGGTATGATATTTTATTTCCTGAGAGCGATACCGGGAATAATAAATAATTTTCATGATTCCATAAATAGCAGGATAGAGGCTGAAACACAGTAAAAATAAAGAGACCCCTAATAAATCATTTCCTTTATTTTTCTTACTCACAATAGAAATTAACCAGACAGCAGATCCCAGAAAAATAATAAAGGAAATGAAAAAGGGCCAGAATGATTTCCAGAAATTCACTTCTGATTCGAACTTCAGATCAGGGTATGTGGCCAGCATTTCTTTTGTTTCATTGTAAAATGCGAGGTCAGCCTCTTCGGGTTCCTTCCAATGCAAGAGCTTGAATCTTGGTATCCCGAAAATAATGATCATGAAGGAAGAAGTTTGACTTATAAATATAAGGAAATCGATATATGGAGACTCTCTGGATCATTGCGAAACAGGGGAAAGAACCATTATAATTGCAGAATGTCTAAATTAGTGCTGCCCTAAAATCGGGGAGGTTTTCATGAAATATTTAATCATTCTTTTTTTCCTGTTGATCGGCCGCGTGTTGTTACATCCGGTAATAATAAATAAATCTGAACATCCGGCACCAGCCGAAATTGTTTCAGATAATCCCGCTCAAATCTTTAATACTTTTTTTCAATTCTATAATCTGCGGGATAGCATTCCTAAAACACGTGGAGGTGAAGTAAGTGTACTGGATTTCGGCGCAAAATGCGATGGTATTACTGACGATATTATCGCTGACTCAGCTGCCTGCGCCTATTGTATTGCGCACCCGGTTATGTGTGGAACCGTTATATTCCCGGTAGGTCACAGTAAAATAAGTCGGACATTAAAACTTCAGAACAATGGCCGTTATTTTACTATTGCGCTGAAAGGAATGCTTTCAGCAAAATCTTCTTCTGACGCGTACCTGTCTGCCATTGATTATACTGCGAAATCAGGATCTGCCATAACCATTCAATATGGTCGCAGTATAACCATTTCCAATCTCGCAATATCCGGTAAATATATTTTCCCTTTATCTGTCAACAACTATACTATTGGGACGCTCAGTTTTGCTCAATGGAATGATGGCTCCGTTTCTGATAGTCGCTATTCGCCTTATGCAGGTATTACCATTGACCCGGATACAAATAAAAGCGGAACGAGGGGAGGAACGTCCGATGTAACCATCGATCATTGCAGTATCAAGTATTTTATGGTAGGAGCATGTCTTTCTCCGAATGGAACAACCCAGAACGATGAAATGATAAATTTTTTGGAAGATGATATTGAAGCCTGCCGTGTAGCAATCGCTATCTGCCAGGACCAGTCCAAATCAATTAATATCCGGGGATTAAAATGCTGGGCCAGCACACATACTATTCTTGATGGAGTGAATTATGGGCAGGGCCTTGGAGGCGGATCGGTATTCTGCGAAAACTGGAATATAGCGGGAAATGTGAATGAACTGTTTAATATTACAACCACCAGATTCCCGCTTTCCTGCCAGGATATTTATTCTGAAAGTATTTTCAGAATAGGAAATGTGGGTCCCATGGCAAATTTTATCAATACTCAAATAGATTTTCTTTCAGGTCCCCGAATGCCGGCTGCTGACTATCTGCTTTCCGGATGGGCAAATTTCGAAGGCGGCATGCTGAGGTATTATGATAACAGTTATACGCACAGACTGAATTTCAGTAACCTGAATGTATTGTTCAGGGATATGACATTGAATAATCCTCCGATCATCGCTGCCCTTTACGGTTTTGGTGTAAATAACTATCCTTCTCCGAAATTTGAGAATGTGAAATATTATTATTCTCAAAAAAGAGATACCTTATTTAAACTTCCGTTTTTACCCTCCTTCAAAATTGACCGATCCGGATGGACAGCTTCCTTCGGCGGATCTTCGGGACTGCAGGTCGGGGATTATATTCTTGCCGCGCCCACTTCTACATCAGGACATTACTCGGACCGGACACTAAATCCCGGTCAGTGCGCCACCATTCAGATCGGACGCATCAGTTCTATTTCAGATGGAATGGTTGACCTCGATGATGTAGGGCTCAATGCATATTCAGGAAACAATTATGATGCGGTATATGTGGACAGACTAAAATGAGGATATACCTTGATAATGACTGACCCAGGGCCCGGACTAAGTATAAACCCCTAGTCAATGGCCAGTCGCATACATTTACTATATTCATTCTTCAGGTAACCGCTTTATTAAGCAATCAGCACTATTGTATTTACTTTAGCTATTCTGAATTAACAGGTCCTTTAAATCTTCCAAAATGAGAAATTCATTTATTCTTATAATCACTGCCGGCATTGTATTTTTATCGTCTTGTACAAAAGATAATAGTGCTTCAAACAACAACTCCTCCCTTCCAAAAACCTATACAGAAGATATCCGTTCTTCTATTATTGGTAATAGTCTCACCACCTATGACCTTTCTTATGACGCAAATGGCCGGCTAACGGCTTTAACAGCAATTCCCTCCCCTCCAACCATCAATTTTGTATATACTTATCCTGCAGCAAATAAAGTGACGATGGATCTTTATGAGGGTGGGGTACTGAACATCCATGAAATAATGTGGCTGAACAGTTCCTCCTGGCTGGATACTACTTTCCAATATGACAATGCAGGGGATACGACGACGGAAAAATATATTTATAACGGAAATAAGCAGGTCATTCAGGAAAATATTTACAACTATTCAAGTTCCGGTACCAGTCTGTATAACGCGACGTATTATACATTTGACAATCTTGGAAATGTTGTTTCTTCGCAGGATAACCAGGGCGTATCGATCAGCTATACGTATTATACCAATTTACCTTATACATTAAAACTGGGCCAGTCCTTTCTTCCGACACCGATAAACTTTATAAAAACAGAGATTCAGAATTCCGGCGGGTCAACTGAAACAATAAATCACTTTTATACGTTCGATGGCAATAACCGTTTAATAGAAGACAGCACTTATACCGCCGAAGTAAACCTGATCGCAATTAAATCCTATACGTATTAATTACTGAAATTTTACGGGCAGTCACTGTGATAACAGCAGTAGTTCATCAATTAAACGACTGCCTGAATTCCAAAGGAGAAAGACTGGTTTTTGTTTTGAATAATTTACTGAAAGACTGGGGATGTTCAAAGCCTAATTCATAAGCAATTTCGCTTACGGATAAATCAGAAGTAGAAAGTTTTTCTTTTGCTTTTTCAATCAATTTTTCATGAATATGCTGTTGTGTGCTTTGTCCTGTGAGTACTTTAAGCAATTCGCTTAAATAATTTGGCGATACGTTTAACTTGTCAGCAACATATTGAACAGATGGTAATCCTTTATGGGATAAATGGTCTTCGTTAAAATATTCTGTAAGAATATCTTCGAGGCGATCCAGGATTTTATGGCTGGATATTTTTCTGGTTATGAACTGACGATGATAAAATCTGTCAGCATACGTAAGCAATAATTCCAATTGGGCAATAATTAAACCCTGACTGAATTTATCAATATTTGAATGATATTCCTGTTCAATGTTATGCAACATGCCCATAATAGTTATTTCTTCTTTCTCCGAAAGAAAAAGGGCTTCATGCACCGAGTATTTAAAGTATTCGTATTTCTTTATTGTTTTTCTTAACTGTGAATTCCATAAAAAATCGGGATGAACCAGTAAGAGCCATCCCGATCTTTTTAAAACGGCATCTTTATTCATTTCAATTCCGAAAACCTGTCCGGGTGAAATAAAAAACATGATGCCTTCATCAAAATCATATTCCTGCTGGCCATATTTTATTTTAGCATGGAAATCCCTTTTCAAAGAGATCGAATAAAAATCAAATACCAGATTTATTGGATTATCGCCGGGCGGATGCAAAACGGATTCTAAATTGATGATGCTGATTAACGGATGCTCCGGCTTGGGAAGTCCCATAACCCGATGATATTCGGTAATCGTTTTAATCCTTAGAAGTTGTCTGCCTGCCATCTTACAATTTAATTATTTTTGATTATACACGGTCGCAAACTCGTTAGCAAAATCTTTCATTTTCACTTTGCCCAGGACCGGTTTGTTCCGGTAATAATCTTCCATCAGCAGGCCGCTATGCTGGGCTGCAAACATTTCAATAAAACCGCCGGCGATGGCAGGGTTCATACCGGCTGTTTCCAAACCGGATTGCCATTGTTCATTGGAAAGAAGGATCCATTTCAAATCCGGCTTTCCGATTGCCACACCTAAGATGGTTGCTGTTTCATTCCCGGTGAGTTCGTCGCTTGCGACATAAATTATTTTTCTGCGAACTGCCGGTGTTTCGATTTCTTTAGCAATTGCTTCGGCGATATCCATGGGAGATACCCATACCAGGTTGTCATCTGCACCATAATTTGCAGCAATAAAGCCCCGATTTTTTATAACAGGTAGAAAGCTGTACAAATTATAATAGAAACCGACAGGTCGCATGAACGTGATGTTAACATCTGACAGTTTATTCAGGATATCTTCAGCGGCGCGATGATAAAGAATAAGGCCTGAGCCCTTCTCTAAATGAGCGCCAATACTGCTGAGATGAATCACCCGATTAACGCTGGTCTGCTGAATAGCTTTTGCATAATTATTAGCTACGCTGAGCGTATATTTCATCAGGTCAAAGTGAGGATCAAAGTAGGAGTTGGCCGGGGGCAACATAGTGTATACGATATCGGCACCTGTAAAACTGGTTGTAAGAAAATCAATGTCTTCAACTGTACCGATGGCTGCGATCGCACCTAAGGCTTCAATCTCTTTTTGTTTTTCCGGCTTACTGCTGATCACTGTAACCCTATGACCCTTTTGCACTAATTCCTCTGTCAATGGTTTACCAATATGTCCCAGGGAACCTGTTACTGTAATTTTCATACTGCTGTTTTTTGATCTTACAAAGTTTTGTAATAATCAGGAAACAGGAGTAGCCGGATCTACTATTGTTGTAGTCAAAAGGAGGATAAATGTTTTATTTTGTTTCAAGCAATTTGAAGAACTGGTCGAGTTGAGGCAGAATGACGATCCTTGTGCGACGGTTCAGTGCACGGCCTTCTTCCGTTGCATTGGTAGCTACCGGCTGATATTCACTGCGGCCAGCAGCAGTAATATGATAGGGAGATAATCCATATTCATTCTGAAGAACACGCACAACAGCGGTAGCCCGCTTTACACTAAGATCCCAGTTGTCAAGCAGGGGAGGTCTTTTATAGGGTATACTATCAGTATGTCCTTCTACCATAAATTCCAGATCCGGCTGGTTTTTCAGGACCAGGGCTACTTTTCCGAGAACTTCCTTCGCCTTATCGGTAATATCATATTTTCCGCTCTTAAATAAAAGCTTGTCAGAAATATCTATAAATACAACTCCTTTATCTACTTTGATATTAATATCCTCGTCCGCCATATTCCCGATGGCTCCTTTCAGGTTCATAACGAGTGCCATATTCAGGGAATCTTTTTTCGCCATTTCTTTCTGAAGATCCATGATGTACATATCCTTGACGCCGATATTTTCCATTGACTTTTTAATGCTTTCAGCCTGTGTACTGGTAATCACGGAAAGATTTTGCAGTTGAGTGAGTGCCTGTGTATTATTTTCTTTCAAAAATTTATTTTGGTATTCAAGGTCAGAGAGTCTTTTATCTTTTGCACTTACTGAATCTTTGCAGGTATTCAATGATGCCAGCAAATTGGAATTCACCCCCATCAGGGAATCTCGTGTTAACCGGGCGGCCGTTTGTGCCTGTTCAAATTTCTTATTACTGACACATGAGAAGAAGATGAAGGAGGAAAGTATCGCGGAAGTTATGATGGAGGATTTCATAATTAAAAATTTACATGAAAAACTAAATAATTAAATATTAATAGGCCATCAAATATAAAGTAATGTTTCATCTGGTTCCAAATCTGGCGACAATAACCAAGTTCCGGGACTGGCCCCGGACAGTGATGCAGATTAGGTGTTCCTGGAGCCACCAGAATGGAATAGCATTTTCATCTGGCTTTTAGTCTAAATTGCCAGACTATGGCTGCCCGAACAATAAAATTTTCCGCTGTGATTAAAATCATTGGAGTCAATCCGTTTGTTTACCTGCCGGATAAGGTCCTGGAATTCATTTTTGTTCAGGCGGGAAAAAACAAGGGGAAAATTCCAGTGAAGATAAAAATAGATGGCCATGAATTTGTTCAAACACTTGTAAGATATAGCGGACGCTGGAGATTATATCTCAATACACCCATGAGAAAGGCTGCCAAAAAAGAAGTAGGAGATTCTGCCATTTTTGAGATAGCTTTTGATCCGAAAAAAAGAGTTATTAAACCGCATCCTTCTTTTCTAAAGGCTCTGAATCAAAATAAAAAAGCTAAAAAAATATTTGATTACCTGCCTCCATATCTCCAAACTGAAATCATCAGGTATATCTCATTTCTTAAAACGGAGGATAGTATTAACAGGAATGTGATTAAAGCGATTGATTTTCTCCTGGGAAAAGGAAGATTCATTGGAAGAGACAGTCCATAGAAAGTAGTTTCAAACGACAGCTTTCTTTCCGGAGTACTTATACTCCCTGCAATCCTCCTGCAATTTTTTCTTGTGCATGATACCCCAGTTTTTTAATGAATTGATCACAGGCCTGAGTGTTTTACTGTGGGCTGTTAATGCATATGTTACTTTAACCGGATAAGTATCCTGAACGTTTCTTTTAACCAGACCATTTAATTCCAGGTCGCGCAATTCCTTTGACAACATCCTGTCTGTTATTCCATGCACTTCCTGAGCTATTTCTGTAAAACGCTTTTCACCGAAGTCCAGGGCAATGATAATCGGTAATTTCCATTTGCCGCTTAGTACATCCAGGGAATCCCTAACCGGCTTTAAAATATTTGTACAGGCTGAATGTTTTTCTTCGATTGTTTTCTTCATGATTTACAGTTTACTAAGCCACCATATGCTATACTAAAGTATAGTACTATCTATTGTATAGCAAAACTAATCTAATTTTGTATTTCAAAAAAAAATAAACTTATGGCTATTACAAAATGGAAGCTTGATCCGACACATAGTGAACTCGGATTTAAGATCAGACATCTGATGATCAGCAATGTATCAGGCTTCTTCAACAGTTTTCAGATAGAAGGTGAAACCCAGGATGATGACTTCAGTACGGCAAAGATTCAGCTGAAGGCGGATATAAATTCAATTCACACGAATAATGAACAACGGGACGCACATCTGAGAAATTCCGATTTTTTCGCTGCAGACCAGCATCCGGAAATGGTATTTGAATCGACCAGGATTGAAAAGATTGACAGTGAAAATTTCCGTTTATCCGGTAATCTGACGTTGAAAAAAATTACCCGTCCGGTTCAGTTGAACGTGGAGTACAGTGGAACAGCAAAAGATCCATGGGGTGGTGAAAGAGCGGGGTTTACTGTAACAGGCAAAATTAAGAGAAGCGACTGGGGCATAAATTTTGGATTGATGGAAGGGGGTGGTGCCATGCTGGCTGATGAAGTTAAAATTCATAGCGAGATACAACTGGTGAAACAGGCTGTCGCAGAAGAAAAAAAACTAAAAGAATATGTCAGCTAAAAGAAAATTAGTCAGGCAATATAAGCCTGCAGTTCATTCGGGATTTCTCGGAGCGGGTCATCTGGCCCGTCCGGTTATCCAGGGTAATTTCGCAGATACCGATCCGTTCATCTTGTTAATGGATGATATGCTGGATAAGAAGACAGATGAACCGGTTGGCGGTCCTCATCCGCACGCGGGATTTGAAACAGTTACCCTCATGTTAGAAGGTGAAATGGGAGATGAAGCACATACAATGAAAGGAGGAGATCTGCAGATGATGACAGCAGGAAGCGGTGTCATTCATACAGAAACCATTGCAAAGAAAATATCCATGAGACTTTTGCAATTGTGGTTAACACTTCCCAAAAATTACAGGTGGACTAAGCCCCGTGTGCAGGACATTTCATTGAATCACGTGCCAAAAACTTCGGTCCAGGGTGCTGAAATAAAATTATACAGCGGTTCCCTGGCGGGTATTATTTCTCCGGTTCAAAATTATACGCCGGTTATCATCGCAGATATTAAGATGAAGCCAAAGTCATCAACAGTTTTGAATCTCCCGGCATCGTATACCACGTTTTTGTATATGATGGAAGGTTCACTTAAAGTTGGAGAAGAGAAAAAGTTGCTTGATAACGGAGAGGTAGGATGGCTAGACAGATCAAAAGAAGAAATGGAAAGCGAATTGAATCTGGAGGCAGGTGAGAACGGGGCAAGATTCATTTTGTATTCCGGCCAGCCACAGGGTGTTCAGATCGTTTCACACGGCCCTTTTATTGGCGACACTCAGGAAGATATCAGCAGGCTCTACCAGGAATTCCGCAACGGTAAAATGAAGCATATTAGTTCAGTGCCCGAATCGCAAAAGTTGATTTGGTAATTAAAAAAAATCAGATTACTGTTTGTTTTTTCAACCAGTGAGGGAAATATATATTGAAAGTACTTCCTTTTCCAAATTCGGACTGCACGACGATATGCATACCGTGATACTGCGCGATGGTCTTAACTATGGAGAGACCCAATCCGTAACCTTCACTCCCTGTTTTATCGGATTTTTTAAACCGGTCGAAAATGGATTCCTGCTCGTGGGTGTGAATACCGATCCCGGTGTCTTTAATGTGAATAATATAGGATTCCCCCGGAATAATCTGATCTGAAATTTCAATCTCTCCTTCATCCCGATTATACCTGATGGCATTATTTATCAGATTATATATAAGCTGAAAAATAAGATCACGGTTGACCCTGGGGATTTCAATAGAATGGGAAAGCGATTGCATGATACGAATTTTTCGCAATTCAATTCGATCCTTAAGTTCTGAAATTACTTCCTCCAGCAATACATAAGGCTTTATCAGATCAGTTTTAACATACTGGTCATTGTCAATGCGGGAGATTAATAAAAGAGATCGTACTATTTTTTTCAACCGGTTCAGGATGGTCATCATGCTCACGATTTTTTCGCGGAGATCTTCATTAAGATCCTGATCCATCATCATATTCTCCATCTTGTTCTGGAGAATACTGATGGGCGTCATCAGTTCATGAGAAGCATTGGATGTAAATTCCCTTTCCTTTTCAAAAGTATCTTTGATCTTGGATGCGAGGTCGGTCAATGACTGATCAAGGTATTTAAAATCAGTAGTGGATGTCTTTACCGGAGAAATTGTTTCTTTAAAGGGAAACTTTCTGTTCAGCAGTTTTGAAGCTATAATCAAATGCAGGGGCCGGAGTAACAGTCTGGTAAAAAGCAGATCGAGAATGAGTGTCAGAAAAATTAAAACTGCCAGTGTGTACGATGCTACCTTTTGCAGAGGCCGGTTATACTGATCTATGGCTGATACCGTCTTACCAATTTCCAGCAGATAGGTTTTATTTTTATATTCAAATGAATAATCCAGCAACCTGTAGGTCAGGGTATCGGTTTCCACTATCCGTTTATCAGTATATATAGAATCAACCGGATAATGACTGTTAACAGGTTCCAGCGCAATAAATTCTTCTTTTAACATGGTATAACTTCCATAGCTGGAATCGCCTTCAAAATAATAGTCAATTCCTCTTTTCCGGATAT
>JABDDT010000037.1:3513-29462 GCA_013287475.1 Bacteroidota bacterium | reverse complement strand
GATTCTTTTCAATTTCTGATTCGAGTACTACCAGGCTGGCAATTGTTTTTATTCGATTAGCAGTTACCAGTTCCTGAAGTCCATTTTGGAAGGCCAGATACATGATGCTGTCCTGGCTGTTTATTTGGGGAATAGCCTGGTATGAAAGCGAAACAGAGGGCAGATAGGGGGTTCCGGGTGAAGAAAGAATGACCGCCTGGTTTGTTCCTGCTGCCAGTTCGTTTGAATAATCTCTTGCTATTTTATCATCAGCATAATATGCGTTTATCCCTGGTTGGGCTTCAACTAAAGATTCATTTTCATAAATATATTGCGGAATCGCTGGTCTCACCTTCGATTTTTTAATCAGCTTTTTTCGAAAGGAAGTTCTGAAGATCATTTCTTTATCAGTCTGTTTTATATTTTTTTGAACAAATTCATATTCCGTTGGAATAGCAGGAATCTGTATAGCCGAAAACTGGATCTTGGTCTCGTTCTTTTTTGATTTTTCCGGTTGAATAAGAAATAAGGCGAATGCTGCGAGCAGGCTAAAAAAAATCAGTGGGTTAAATCTATTTATCCTCCGGGTAGGTTTCCCCAGGAGCCTGCAGATTCTTTCCATTAACAGCCAGGGTCTGTTTCCATTTGCTGCCAGGGAAAAATCAGGATGAACCTGCCGGAATTTCTCCAGACAAAACAAAGCTTCGGCATACTGCTCGGGAACAAATCCCATTTCTAAAACACCGTCATCGCATGCCAGTTCTCTTTCCCTTTCCAATGCCTTGTAAAAAAGATGAGCAAAGGGATTGAAGAAAAAAATACTGCGAAAACATGAAATGAAAATATTTATCAGGTAATCATTGCGCCGAATATGAAAAAGTTCGTGAATTAGTATAGCTTCTACCTGTTTTGGAGAAAGACGGGTAACAAGTGAAAGGGGCAGGAGGATAAAGGGCTTAAAAAATCCGCTGGTCTGTGCTGTCTCTGCCATATCTGACAGATAAACATGGATCCTTTTAGGTATACCCATCAATTTGGAATAACGATCAGCAAAAGATTGGAGTTCAGATGAAAGATTCTTTTCAGGTCTTTTTTTATTCCATTGATAAGATTGAAATCCATATTGTAAAAAACGGAAGAGGAGTACTCCGATGTATACCGAACTCAGGTAGGGAATCCAACGATTAACTGAAGATGAAACAGAAATAAATCCAGGAGAAAAACGGGCTGCCGGTTCATTAAATATATGCACCAGAGAATAAATAAACCATTCTGCCCCGATAAAAACAAATACGAGGATCAGATTGTGCTTTCCGGCTGATGAAATGCGGATATTACCAGCCGTTAGCATATAATAAGCCAACCATAATATAGCCATCTGCCAGATGCTATCCAACAGAGACCAGCCCAGAACAGTCAGGAAGCTTACATAAGCCGACATGCATTATTGCTTTTTCAGGTTGTTTAGCAGTTGCTGAATTTCTTCCAGTTCTTCCGGAGAAGCTTTATGGTTTCCCAACGCATGTATCACAAGTTCAGTAGGGGATCCGCCAAAGAGGTTGGTAATCATTTTGCCTAATAAATGTTTTTGAGTCTTTTCACGGCTGACAACCGGATGATATACATGGATTTTAACGGAATCATCCCTGCCGACCATGCCTTTTTCAAACATAATCTGCATAAGTTTCAGGGTTGTGGTATATCCCGCTTCCTTGGTTTTTGATAATTCTTCATGCACATCCCTGACACTTGCTTTATTTCTTTCCCAGAGAATACGAAGTATCTCCAGTTCACTTTCCGTTGGTTTTATATATTTAGATGTTCCCATATGCTAAATTTGTACGTAAAGCAAAATACGATTTAATTCGTAAAACAAAATTTAAAAATTGTTAATTATTAATGGTTCATTATAAATATTTCATTTATGTCAGACGCCCGTTCAATTTCTTTTTACGCCGACAAATTTAAAGTAAGGGCAGACGGCGTGGTTCATTTGAAGGAATGGTTAACCGATGATAAGGACAAAACCCTGAGCAAAGAAGAAGGGGAGGATATGCTTAAAAAAGATATTCTGAAACTTTCTGAAATCCAGGAGAAACTATATGCATCTAACCGTTATGCGGTACTTATAGTTATACAGGCCCTGGATGCAGGTGGGAAAGACGGTGTTATTAAACATGTTATGAGCGGACTTAATCCACAGGGAGTAAATGTAACCCCATTTAAAACCCCAACACACCAGGAACTGGAGCATGATTTTTTGTGGCGGCATTATATCGCTCTGCCAGCCCGGGGAATGTTTGGCATTTTTAACAGATCACACTATGAAAATGTACTGGTAACAAGGGTTCATCCGGAATATATTCTTGAAGAAAATCTGCCGGACATTAAAACGATGAAGGATGTTAATGATTCATTATGGGAAAAAAGATTTAAACAGATCAATCATTTTGAAAAAACACTCGCAGATAACGGTACTGTTATTTTGAAATTTTTTCTTCACGTTTCAAAAAAAATTCGGAAAAAACGTTTGCTCGAACGTATCAATGATCCTTCAAAAAACTGGAAGTTTTCAATTGGGGATTTAAAAGAGCGGGGTTTATGGAAGGATTACAGGAAAGCTTATGAAGATATGCTGGAAAAGACGACTACTGCCCAGGCACCCTGGTTCGTGGTTCCCGCAGATGATAAATGGTTTACAAGGATCGTCATTGCGAATATCATTGTAAGTGAATTGGTCAAATTGGATCTAAGTTATCCTCCACTCACCGATCAAATGAAAAAAGAATTGGAAGATGCAAAAAAAATATTAAGCGGAGAATCTGATTCTCAGTCCGACAATAATGAATAGAATTAATTTATTTAGACCTGTTTACCAGTTCTTTCTGAGCCCTGTGAATTTTCATTAATTTAACCTGTGTATCGTGGGTTGAATATAATTGCGCAAGGGTAGGGGCGATTACAAGAGAAACAATGGACATCAATTTAATAAGGATATTCATGGATGGCCCTGAAGTATCCTTAAACGGATCTCCTACTGTATCTCCAGTTACAGATGCTTTATGTGGCTCTGATTTTTTATAGAACATCTGCCCGTTGATTTCAACTCCTTTTTCAAATGATTTTTTAGCATTATCCCATGCTCCACCTGCATTATTTTGAAACATACCCATCAGGACACCGCTAACCGTAGCGCCAGCCAGGAATCCGCCCAGGGCTTCGGGTCCAAGTAAAAAACCCATGATTAGTGGCGAAAGAATTGCGATGGCACCCGGCAACATCATTTTTTTGATAGAGGCGTCTGTAGAAATTGCCACACATTTATCATATTCCGGCTTACCGGTACCTTCCATGATACCAGGTATGGTTCTGAATTGTCTGCGCACTTCTTCCACCATGGCCATTGCAGCTTCACCTACGGCACGTATGGCAAGCGATGAAAATATAAAAGGTATCATCGCACCCACAAAAAGTGAAGCCAAAACTTTTGCTTTATAAATATCTATACCACTGATTCCCGCTACGCCAACAAAAGCTGCAAAAAGCGCCAGTGAAGTAAGAGCAGCAGAGGCGATGGCAAAACCTTTCCCGGTTGCAGCCGTAGTATTTCCTACGGCATCCAGTACATCTGTTTTTTCACGGACTTCTTTTGGTAATTCACTCATCTCTGCAATTCCTCCCGCATTATCCGCAATGGGCCCGAATGCATCAATAGCCAGTTGCATGGCAGTGGTTGCCATCATTCCTGCAGCGGCAATAGCTACTCCATATAAACCTGCGCAGGTGTATGAACCCCAGATACCGGCAGCAAGCACCAGTATTGGAAGGCAGGTAGATTCCATACCCACCGCCAATCCGCCAATAACATTGGTGGCATGTCCGGTTGAAGACTGGCGAATTATTGAAAGGACAGGTCTTTTACCAATGGCTGTATAGTACTCTGTAATAATGCTCATGAGCGTTCCAACGGTTAGTCCGACACCGATGGCTCCTAATACACCCCATTTTGTAAATTCAATATTGCGCAGAACCATTGTATCCGGCAGGATAAAATAAACCAGTCCGATGGAAGCTATTGCTGTTAATACAATAGAACCCCAGTTTCCCATATTCAGGGCTTTTTGCACACTTGCTGTATTTACACTGGCGTTTTCACTTATACGAACGAAAAAAGTTGCAATAATGGAGAATAAAATTCCTGTACCTGCAATCATCATGGGGAGAAGGATAGGAGACATGCCTCCAAAATTATCCTGAGAAACTGTTTCCTGACCCAGTACCATGGTAGCCAGCACAGTGGCCACATAAGAACCGAAAAGATCAGCGCCCATGCCTGCTACGTCTCCCACATTGTCTCCAACATTATCAGCAATAGTTGCCGGATTACGCGGATCATCCTCCGGTATACCTGCTTCTACTTTGCCAACCAGGTCAGCACCAACATCGGCTGCTTTGGTGTAAATGCCTCCGCCAACACGTGCAAAAAGGGCAATTGATTCTGCCCCCAGCGAAAAACCGGTAAGAACTTCGATTGTTCTCAGCATTTCACCTGAATTCACCTCGGCCTGCGGAGCAAATATTGATTTTAAAATAATAAAAAGGCCACCAAGACCAAGAACAGCCAGACCTGCAACGCCCAAACCCATAACAGAACCGCCTGTGAAAGAAACTTTGAGCGCACGGCTTAAACTGGTTCGGGCTGCCTGAGCAGTTCTTACATTCGCTTTGGTGGCAACGCGCATTCCAATATAGCCGGCGGTTGCGCTAAGTATGGCACCAAGGATAAAGGCAATCGAAATAGACCAATGAGAATTGGGATTCGTACTTGCCATAAATCCCAGCAGAAGGGATACAATAACGACAAAATATCCCAGGATTTTCCACTCAGCTTTCAGGAAGGCCATCGCACCCTCAGCGATATAACGGCTGATCTGTTTCATCAGATCAGTTCCCTCATCCTGTCTGGAAACCCACTTGAATTGAATGAAAGTGTACAACAGGCCAATGACTCCCATGAGGGGTACCAGGTAAATCAGTTTGTCCATATTAAGTTAGTCTGAGTTTTTTATGGGAGGCAAAAATAGTGGAAAAGCGTTAAAGCCCATATAAATGATGTCATTATATTACCCGTATTCATATATAGATCAGGATATTATTTCCTTTTTCCTAAAAATTCACATACCTTTGCGCTCCATTTTTTAATGGTCCTGCTTCAGGCGGGAATTGCCCAAATGGCCCCATAAGTGATCTGCCCGAGCAGATCCGCCAGCAGGGTTTCATATTAAAACCTCATCAAAAGATGCCAAAGGTTAAAACAAATTCGAGTGCCAAAAAGAGATTCAAAATCACAGGCACCGGAGAAATCACTTTTCAGAAAGCGTTCAAACGGCATATTCTAACAAAAAAATCTACAAAAAGAAAAAGATTGATGGCGAAAAAAGGAAAAGTCAGTCAGGCTAACCTGGATTTCGTAAAAAGGCTGCTTAGATTAAAATAATCAGCACCAAATCATTCATTTCAACTATTAACTTTTTTAACTTTTTTTATATGCCACGTTCAGTAAATGCTGTCGCATCCAGGGCCCGTAGAAAACGGATCCTCAAACAAGCCAAAGGCTTCTATGGTAAGCGTAAAAATGTATATACAGTAGCTAAAAACGTTTTAGAGAAGGGACTTACTTATCGTTATGTAGGCCGTAAACTCAAAAAACGTGAATACCGTGCACTATGGATTGCACGTATCAATGCGGCAGTTCGTTCGGAAGGACTTACTTATTCCCGCTTTATCCACCTCTTGAATGAAAAAGGCGTCACGCTCGACCGGAAAATACTGGCTGATATTGCTATGAATGAACCGGAAGCATTTAAACAATTGATCGCTTCAGTTAAATAAAACGGTAAAGATTATTGAAGGGATTTCTTAAAAGGCATTAAATAACCTTTAAGAAATCTCTTTTATTTTGTGGATATCCTCAAAAAATTACATTTGTACCAACTATTATTTCAATTCTAAATCGTACGACCATCATCAATCCTAACGATTCAATGAACAATACGTATGCCGACCTCGTTCAGCAGACGTTCAATTTTCCCCAGGAAGGTTTTTTAGTAAAGGAAAATTATTTAGAATTTAATGGGGTAGATATAAAGGCCCTGATTGATAAATACGGAACCCCGTTAAAACTTTCTTATTTGCCAAAAATCGGCATGCAGATAAAAAAAGCAAAAAAAATGTTTGCCACTGCTATGTCAAGACACAAATACGAAGGCAAATATTTTTATTGTTACTGTACAAAGAGTTCTCACTTCTCATTTGTTGTGGAAGAAGCACTTAACAATGATATTCATCTGGAGACTTCTTATGCTTATGATATTGATATAATAAAAAAATTATATGCAAGGAAAAAAATAAGCAAAGACACTTATATTATTTGCAACGGTTTTAAACAGAAACCTTATACCAGTCGTATTGCCTCTCTTTTGAATACTGGTTTCAGGAATGTGGTCCCCATTCTTGATAATAAGGAAGAATTGCAGCAGTATAAAAAATCAGTCAAAGTTCCTTTCAAACTGGGAATAAGGGTAGCCGCTGAAGAAGAACCTAATTTTCCTTTTTATACATCACGATTAGGATTCAGGCCTCGCGATGTTCTTGAATTCTATGTTGATAAAATTGAAGGAAATGAAGACAGGTTCCAGCTGAAAATGCTGCATATTTTTTTGAACAAAGGAATTAAGGACGACATATATTACTGGAGTGAGCTCAATAAAGTTATTAACCTGTATTGCCAGTTAAAAAAGATTTGCCCGGAACTTGATTCCATTAATATAGGCGGAGGTTTCCCCATTAAGCATTCCCTGGGATTTGAATATGATTACCAGTTTATGATTAATGAAATAGTTGGTAACATTAAAAAGGCGTGCAAGCGAAATCATGTTCCAATGCCCAATATATTTACTGAATTCGGTAGTTATACAGTAGGCGAAAGCATGGCGCATATTTATAGTGTGATCGGGCAGAAAATGCAAAACGATCGCGAAATCTGGTATATGATAGATTCTTCATTTATCACCACATTACCGGATACCTGGGGTATCGGAGAGAGATTTCTCATGCTGCCCATCAATAAATGGGATGTAGAATATCAACGCGTAGTGCTGGGTGGAATTACCTGCGATAGCCATGACTACTACGATTCTGAAGAACATATCAATGAAGTTTTTCTGCCTAAACTCAATAACGGCGAACCATTATATCTCGGGTTTTTTCATACCGGCGCTTACCAGGATCAGATCAGCGGATATGGTGGAATAAAACATTGCCTGATTCCTTCACCAAAACATGTAATTGTCAGCCTTGATAAGAATGGTAAACCGATCGACTGGCTGCATGCAAAAGAACAGACGGCCCAGAGTATGATGAAAATTTTGGGATACAAGTAATACAAGTGTGAGAGTGTGAGAGTGTGAGAGTGTGAGAGTGAAAAACCATTAACATTAAACTCTCACACTCTCACACTCTCACACTTTTTTTCTAATGTTTAAGCTTATACTTCTTATTCACTTTGTTACTATTGAAGTAGTCATTCAATTGTTCCTCCGTCATATTATTATTCTCATCAATTGGTACATCAATTAACTGAATCTGGATCTGCTGCATCTCATCTCTGAGCTTATTAATTTTTTTACCAATATTCGGATCTTTTTCTCCTGTCAGGGAATTTTCGTGTAATTGATATTCAAGTCTTTTTATAGATGAACGAACAAGAGAAGCCGAATTTTGCTCAGCTGTTTTTTGTGGTGAAACTGCTTCCTTAACAGGAACAAGGGCAACACCAGCACTGGGCAGTATCTTACCGACTGTTTGTGCGCTTGCCGAAGGAAGTGATGAAAATACAGTTCCACCCAGCGCTGTAGAGCCGGATGTCATGTCAAAAGTCGTACGTGTTGTTTTGGAGTTTTTTACTTTTTTATCCAGTTCTACAAATGCATATTTCAGCTGGAGTGTATAGGTATGTACTTCTTTTACTGTTCGATAGTATTCCTGTAGCATAAATGGATAATTCATAGCGGCCCTGACATATAATTTTACAATAGCTGTATCCCTGATGAAAAATTTATTCGCGCCTATGAAATAGAGTATAACCAGTTTGAGATTAGCCGAATCGTTTTCCTTTACAAAATCGTAGGGAGGACTCCATACAAATTCATCATCACATTTTTTAACTTCTTTATAATTCTTTATAGGAAAATTCGAAAAGAAACTGATGTTATCGACTGGAAAACTTCCCTCTTCACATTCAATTTTAAAATTTATTGTATCTCCTTCATCAATAAATAATACACTGTTTACAGAAGGTTTCAAACGGGATGGAACTATCTCCGTAGTAAAAAATTGGATTGTAAAAGTTGTATCTACTCTTTCTTCGGGGTTGTGCAAATTCTGAACGCCAACACTTACTTTATAAGGATAGTCATATTTTAATTTACCAGATAGAAAATAGGATTTATCCGCCTTAAAAGTAAGAAGGCCGTTGTCCTTATTAATCCTGAGACCCAACGGTGAATTCCTGAGATACCAGTAATAATTATTAGGATTTTTATTTACTTCAAGACTGTAACTCATCATAGAGTCCACATGAAGTGTAAAGAATGGACTCAGGTTGCGAATTCTTAATGTAGTATCCTGAACTAATAGAAGTTTCGATAAAGTATCCTGTACCTGGTGAATCGTATCTGAAGGATTGGGGATGACCTGATTCTGACTAAAGGAGTGAATAACCCGGGATAAACACAAAAAAAATATTGCCAAAAATACCGGGTACCTGGATTTAATCATAGATCAACTGGAAATTGAGATGCAAAATTAGTCCACAACCGGTAGAAAACAAAGCAAAAAAATCCCCTCTAAGAATAAAGGGGATTACAAACCAACATTTTGCTTATTTTTTCAGCAGGGTATTAGGCGACATTAATTTGTCTCGCACTCTGTTTTGATTCTTCTTTCTTTGGGAGGAGAAGTTTCAAAACACCATTTTCATACTTGGCCTGTATACCATCCACATCAACTTTATCGTCAATAGAAAAGCTGCGTTTGAATGATTTGAATTCAAATTCACGACGAATTGTTTTATAACCATCCTGGGAACTGGTTTCTTCTTTCTTATCAAAACTGATAGTGAGTAAACCCTGTTCTACCTGGATTTTAAAATCTTCTTTGGATCTGCCGGGAACAATTAATTCCAGGTGATAAGCCTCAGGAGTTTCGTGAATATTTGTTTGCGGAAATGCAAAAAGCTCCTGTCCAAATGAACGTGCTGCACCAGGAATCTCATTAAGGAAATCGCTGAACAGATTTCCAAATGGTCGGTTGTTAACTTTTACTAGTGTCATAAATATATATTTAAATTAAATGAATGATTACTGCCCTCCGGGTCAAATGCTATACCATCCGGATTTATGATGAACAAAGTAGTCAATTTGACATTTAATTGCTGATTTGACCGACATAATTACATGATTTACTTATATTTATATCAAATTAGTCAGATCTTAAGGTTACGATTTTACCTCCTGTATAATGAACAAAATGACTAATTTTGCGTTGTTCTAAAAAACTCAGATAATGTATCCCGAACAATTAGTTATACCAATGAAAGAAGAGCTGACCGACAACGGTTTCAGCGAGTTGAAGACACCGGAAGAAGTCATCCATCAATTAGAGTCCAAGGGAACAACCCTCGTTATGATCAATTCAGTGTGCGGATGTTCTGCAGGAACTGCCAGACCTGGGGTTTTAATGGCGGTACATAACACAAAGAAGAAACCTGACCATTTAACCACCAGTTTTGCAGGATTTGACGTTGACGCCATCCGAACTTTGAGGGAGCGCCTTCTGCCTTATCCACCATCATCTCCGGCAGTGGCTTTATTTAAAGACGGTCAATTGGTACATATGATTGAACGTCATCATATTGAAGGCCGGTCCGCACAGATGATCGCTCATAACCTGATCGCAGCATTTGACGAATATTGTTAAATAGTTTCAAATAATTTCCCTTTCAAAACGCATAAAATAAAGGATACAGTCGTTATTCTGTATCCTTTATTTATGAAATCCAATCAGAAAAAATCTAACCAGACCCAATCTGCAATTTCCGCGAAAACAGTTAACCCGGCAACAGTCACTGCCATAGCAATTGGTAAAAAACTACTGGAAATAAAACGAATCTCAGGAGCTGGAGAAATGACAGAGTTGAATATGGCTCTTTTCCGGCATTTGAAATAATAACTTATTTAACGGGAGAATTTCTTTCCAATCAAGAGGAATAAATTCATAATCTGCATGAGAGTTTAATCTTCCTGACCCTTTGTGTAAAAATATCTGGAAAATGCACAGAGAATAGCAACAGAAATTACCCAAATCATTGCATCAGGGTAATGATATCCTAAATATCCCATTACAAATATTCCGACCATACATAGCATTGCTTTAAAAATGGCCGACATTAATTTACCTGTTTTCATACCTTTTGTTTTTACTCATCAAGATTCAGTGAATTACAATTTCTCTTAAAGTTACACCTGAAAGGTGTAGAGCTAATAAATAGGCTAAAACTGAAAAGTTCTATAAGAAGCTATTTGACATAATATAAATTATAGGAAGTTAATTCACTTATTTTTAAAGGGCCGCATATTCAAAATTTTAATTTTTCGAAGGGATTGGATAGCTTCGTGAGACCTGGTAAATATTTTGATAATCAATATCCCGGGACATTTATTGATAATTCTTAATGAATTGATTTTGGGCTGATTAATTATTGTAATCTTTCAGGATTTAATTCTTTTTATAGTATTTTTTAACACCAAATTATCCCTGATTGAAACTTAAATTCGGTTCCTCCTTCTGGGTCCATTCCATTTTTTTCACTTTGCTGAACCGGTTCTCACTGATTGCTTTTGGAGTTATCAGCTATATAATATTAGCCAAAAAGGTTTTTCCAACAGTGAATGAAATGGGTATCTGGTCACTTTTCCTTGCCATATTTGCCCTGATAGAGACCATCAAACAGGGATTGCTTCGAAACCCGATGATCAAATTCCTGAGTGAGCCTGAATACGTTAATAACCGGAATAAAATTCAATCCGCTTCCCTGATAACCAATATGCTGTTTTCAGCCATTGTAATCGTTCTGCTTATTTTCGGCAGGCCTATTTGCACAAATTGGCTAAAAACACCCGAACTCTTCCCTTTATTTCAGTGGGGCATCCTGATCATTCTCATCCTGATCCCATTTAATCATTTTGAAGTTTTACTGCAGGCTCATTTCAAGTTTAAGGACATATTCTATGGTTATCTCTGCAGACAGGGAATTTTCCTTTTTTTGATTATTGGACTATTGATATTTCATAAATCATCCTTGACACTCGTGAACCTGGTCAGGCTGCAGATCGTCTCCCTGCTGTGGGGAACTCTTATACTTATGTATTTTGCAAGAAAATATTTTTATTCCAAAATCGATACTGATAAAAAAACTATGCTGCGGATGTTCCATTTTGGAAAATACATTTTTGGCACCAATGTTTTTTCTGCTTTTGGAAGATCCGCAGATCAGTTTATTTCCGCAGGACTGATTTCATCTGATGTGGTTGCTTACTACAATGTTGTATCCCGTATAAATAATATGATGGACGTTCCATCTATCGCAATTGCGGACGTACTTTTCCCGAAAAATGTGGAAGCAATGGCTACATCCGGAACTGATAAAGTGCGTTATTATTTTGAAAGAATGGTTGGCACAATTGTAAGTATCCTCGTACCGATCAGTATCCTTATTTTTTCAATCCCTCATTTGTTTATTAAAATACTCGCAGGAAGCAAATATTATGCTGCAGTGCCGATTCTTCAAACAGTGATATTGTTTAGTTTTCTCAGACCATTTTCCTACCAGTTCGGAACAACCATGGATGCAATCGGTAAGCCCCGCGTAAACTTTTGGGTGAACCTGCTTACGATGAGCCTTAGTTATTTTTTTATGTATCTCGGTTTACGTTATATCGGATGGATGGGAGCAGCTTATGGAACTGTCGTTTCAGCGATTATTTCATTCCTTGTAATGTATACAGTATTGAATAAGACAATTGGCGTCCGTCTCGGTGAAACATTTAAGTATGTGTGGGTGTCATACCGTGAGATCTACGTTCATATCAGAAAGTTCATTGGGAAGAAGGATGAAAGTGTGAGAGTGTGAGAGTGTGAGAGTGTGAGAGTCTGTTGTTAAGAATTTTCAGATTCTCACACTCTCACACTCTCACACTCTCACACTAATAAAGCAGTCTCGTCTTAATCGTATTCTTCACTTCCTTCAATAAACCAATAGCCTGCGCAGATAGATTCTTGTCAACATCCAAAACAACGTACCCGATAAAATCATTCGTTTTCAGGTATTGTGCCAGAATATTGATATGATGGCTGGAAAGCCTGGTATTGATTTCAGATAAAACACCGGGAACATTATAATGAATATGAAGAATTCTGTGCGTATCAGGATGCTGTGGTAAACTAAGTTCAGGTATTGTATGTGACCCGGTGGAAATACCCATTTCAAGATATTGAAATAGTTTATTACTTACATCATCACCGATATTTTCCTGTGCTTCTTCTGTAGAGCCACCAATATGTGGCGTGAGCAGTACATTGGAAAGTCCCTGAAGCGGCGTCTCGAATTTGTCCCCGTTTTTTTCCGGCTCCAAAGGATACACATCTACTCCGGCGCCTGACAGAAGTCCTTCTTTCAACGCCTTGGATAAAGCTTCAAGGTCAACCACCTCTCCCCTTGCATAATTGAGTAAAATGGCCCCTTTCTTGAATTGTTTCAGGACATTTTTATTGATCATCATACGTGTCTGGTCCGTATCAGGAACATGTATGGTCACGATATCGGAAACGGAAACCAGTTCTTTAATTGAATTTTTAGCCATTGCATTTCCAAGAGGTAATTTCGTATCGATATCATAAAAAATTACTTTCATACCCATGGCTTCGGCAAGAACACTGACCTGTGTTCCGATATTGCCATAACCTATAATCCCCATGGTTTTTCCTCGTAATTCATAGCTGCCTTTTGATTCCTTCATCCAGATACCATCATGAGCAGATTTGCTTTTATCCGGTATCCTGCGGATCAGCATGATGGATGCACCGATCACCAGTTCAGCAACTGAACGGGTATTGGAATAAGGAGCATTAAAAACAGCGATCCCGTTTTTAGTTGCATTCTTGAGATCAACCTGGTTAACTCCAATACAAAAACAACCAATAGCCTGCAATTTTTTAGCTGCCCGCAATACTTTTTCTGTAATCTGGGTTTTTGAACGGATGCCCAGCAAATGAACGTCTTCTATTTCTTTTAACAGATCGTTTTCAGACAGAGCTTTTGTCAACTTCTTAACAGATGTGTAACCAGCCCCGGAAAACCGCTTCACTGCTGCATCACTGATGTTTTCAAGAAAAAGGATATTCACTTTTTCTTTCGGATAACTTGTTATTTTTTTATCGGCCATAATCTCTATGCTGTTTTTGCGTTATTCCCTTTAAAGAAGTGGCAAAATTGCCCCTAAAAAAGGAAACGGAAAAACAAAACTCGTCTCCTGAGCCTTGAATAGCATAATAATTTAATTTTGTACCTCTTAACTGAAAAATAAATACCTGTTGAAAACCATTTGCTGCTCCTTATTGGCTGCCTCCTTCCTGGTTTGTTGCGGACAAAGCCCTGCTGTTAAGCCAATTGTGAAAGTGCAGGATACAACGCTCCTGGCTCAGGTAATTACTCGCCCAAAATCTTTGAACCCCGGAGAATTTAAACTATACAATAATACGTCCCGGCATTTTTTTGATTCCCTGTTTTCCCATGGATTTAACGGAGGGCTGGTAGTGGCTCATAAAGGAATCATAGTATATGAAAGATATAGTGGTTTTAAGGACCCAAGAAGACATAAAGACAGCATTAATTCCCATACGGCTTTTCATCTTGCATCTGTTTCCAAGACTTTTACCGCAATGGCAATTTTAAAATTGTGGGAAGAAGGCAAACTCGACATTCATGATGATATATCAAAATATCTGACAGGATTTCCACCGGGAATCACCATTAAAAATCTTTTGAGTCAGCGAAGCGGATTAAGGAATTATGTTCATTTTATGGATCAGTCCGGTTGGGATAAAAGAAAATATCTGACGAACGCCGATTTGTTAGCGTATATAACCCAACATCACTCCGAAGTAATATATACTGCAGCAGGTCATCATTTCGAATATTCCAATACCAACTATGCTTTTCTTGCCCTCATCATCGAAAAAGTTTCAGGTGAAACCTATGATGAATACCTGAATAAAACTTTTTTCCTGCCACTGCAAATGCAGGATACTTATGTTTATTCTATTAAGGATACTGCAATTGCTACACATTCCTATAAAATGAACGGGAGAATGTATCCCATGGAATACCTTGATATGGTTTATGGAGATAAAAATGTTTATAGCACTCCGGACGATATGCTCAAATGGGATGCTGCACTGCGTGGTGGCATAATGTTCAAACAATCTACTCTTGATAGTGCCTATGCTCCATACAGCCTGGAAAAACGAGGAAAACGCAATTATGGTTTTGGCTGGCGGATGATTGTATATCCTGACGGTAAAAAACTTATATACCATAATGGCTGGTGGCATGGTAACCGGACGGTATTCATACGAATGATGGAAGAAAATGCCACAATTATCGCACTCTGTAATAACGATAACAGAAGGGTCTATGCAGCCAAAAAACTTTGCGACGTATTTGGAAATTATCAACAGTCCCGCGAAAATTATGACGAACCGGAAAATGATCCGGAAGGAAGAGGCGGAGAAAAACGCTAATAGCCTTTTCTTACCTTTGTATGAATGAAACAACTTGAATCCTATTTAGCCGGGTTTAATTCCTCCTATTTAATTTTTGACAGAAAAGCGGCACTTGCTCTTTATAAGCCGAGGGATCCTTTTGCCAATAAAGGAAATTTTGGACATGCTTTAATCCTCGCAGGAAGCTATGGAAAAATAGGCGCTGCAGTACTTGCAGCAAAAGCCTGTTTATCTGCCGGCGCCGGCTTAATTACAACACATCTGCCTTCATGCGGGTATGAAATAATGCAGACATCCGTTCCGGAAGTCATGGTAAGTGTAGGTGAAGGAGAATTTCAGCTAACAGGTTTCCCTCTCCATTCTGAATTATTTCAGTCGGCCGGTCTTGGCCCCGGAATAGGAACTGGTGACGAAACTTCTGGTATGGTAAAAAAATTTTTGAAGTCTTTTCATCAACCCCTTGTTCTCGATGCTGATGCTTTAAATATTATCAGCAAACACCCTGAACTTTTATCTGAGCTTAACCCCAATACGATCATTACACCGCATCCAAAAGAATTCGACCGGTTATTCGGAAATAGCAGTAATGATAATCTAAGATTTGAGAAGGCAAAAAAAATGGCAATCCAGCATAAAATTATCATCGTGTTGAAAGGCCATTTCACAGGGGTATTTAATCCGGACGGCAGTATTTCTTTTAATACGACTGGCAATGCCGGTATGGCAAAGGGTGGCAGTGGGGATGCACTCACAGGAATTATCACAGCCCTTCTTTCGCAATCATATGCTCCCACTGCAGCTGCAGTTTTTGGAGTTTTCCTTCATGGATGTGCCGGCGATATTGCTGCCAGTCTTTTTTCTGAAGAGGCTATGCTTGCAACGGATTTGATTCATTGTTTAGGAAATGTCTTTCTCGATTTGAAAAAAAATTAATCTTCAATATGTTATTTGACCCTTTGGAAATCAAAAGTATCCATTTTAAAAACCGCGTTGCAATATCTCCCATGTGTCAGTATTCATCTGTAGATGGCTTTGCAAATGACTGGCATCTGGTTCATTTGGGTAGCCGGGCAATCGGGGGTGCCGCACTGGTTATTCAGGAAGCTACAGCTGTTTCTGCAAGAGGTCGCATTTCACCTGATGATATGGGTCTTTGGAAAGATGAACAGATTGAAGTTTTAAAAAGAATTACTGATTTTATAAAAAAACAAGGATCTGTTCCCGGAATTCAACTGGCTCATGCTGGTAGAAAAGCCAGCAGCACATCACCCTGGAAAGGCGGTAAAATACTTGCTGTTTCAGAAGGCGGATGGATACCCCAGGCCCCATCTCCGATTCCTTTTCGCGAAACGGATCCTGTCCCGGAAGCTATGTCAAAGGCTGATATTTTTAATCTTCGCGAAAATTTTAAATCAGCTGCGAGACGCGCCCTGGAAGCAGGATTTGAAGTATTGGAAATTCATGGTGCACATGGTTACCTGATCAATAGTTTTCTTTCCCCCTTAAGCAATCATCGTACGGATGAATACGGTGGAATTTTTGAAAACAGGATTCGTTTGGTAAAAGAACTTGTATCTGATATTCGTTCTGTATGGCCTGAAAAATTTCCATTGTTTCTCCGTATTTCCTCTACAGACTATGTAGAAAATGGCTGGGATCCTGATTCTTCTGTATTATTGGCTAAGATTTTAAAAACCCTTGGCGTCGACATGATAGATTGCTCTTCTGGAGGACTCATATCGAATGTAAGAATACCCCTGGGTCCTGGTTACCAGGTTCCCTTTGCCGAAAAAATCAGGAAAGAAAGCGGTATCCTCACAGGCGCTGTGGGCCTGATAACAAATGCTCACCAGGCAGATGAAATAATCAGATCTGGAAAAGCTGATTTGATTTTGATAGCAAGGGAATCACTTCGAAATTCAAATTTTCCATTAACGGCTGCCTATGAATTAAATGTGGATATTGAATGGCCGTTGCAATATTTACGTGCCAAAAAGCTTAAAGCCTGAAGAAAACATTCATCCGTCAACCGCCATGTGTCATCCATTTCCCGCTAAAGGAACAGTGAAAGAAAAAACACTTCCCTTGCCTGGTTCACTTTCGATCAATAAAGCTCCTCCGTTTTTGGAAAGAAAATCCTTACTCAGCATAAGACCCAAGCCGGTCCCGCTTTCCCTGGCAGTTCCGTTGGTACTGTAATAATTATTTTCCTGGATCCTTGTAAGTGCCTCGTGGTCCATGCCAATACCATTATCAATTATAGACACCCTGCAATAAGGAGTTTCCTTTTTCATTCGGATAATAATCGCGCCTTTTTCAGGCGTGAATTTAATAGCATTGGAAAGAAGATTTCTCAATACCAGGGTCATCATATCTTTATCCGCAAAAACGAGTAATGATTCTTCCATTTCACGTTTGATTGAAATATTTTTGGTCGTAGCCTGCAATTGATGAACATGAATGGCATCATCCGTAATTTCTTCCATATCTAATTCACCGGGTGAAATATTGGCCGATTGCATCTGGCTCTTCACCCAATGCAGGAGATTTTCCATCAGGCCTGTTGTATAATTCAAATCGCTTACCACATCCGGTATAATGGCTTTTATTTCTTTCCCGCTCATATCCAGTTGTTGCATACTCCTGAATAAATTGCGCAGTGCATACATTGGCGTTTTCATATCGTGGGAAATCACTGAGAAAAGTTTATTCTTCAACGAATTCAACTCACTAAGCTCAGTTGCTTTCTGTTCTATTTCAGCTTTCTGTTTTTCAATTTTTTCATTCTTATCCTGCAAATCCCTGTTGGTGGCAAGGATCCCAAACTGATATAAATTATTTTCCTTTTTAATTAGGAACAATGCATAAAATATAAATATGATTGCAGTTACCTGGTTAAATAAAAAAAGAAAAAAATTAAATGTATGAAGCTGGAAATTATATTCTTTATTAATGATCACGAGTACAAAATAACTTACCATGGAGAAGCCAACAGAAAACAACATCTGACTGATATAGGGCAGAAAAAAGACGGCCAGAATGCCGTTCAGAATAAAATAAAGTTCAACTCCGAGATTCATACCACTCATATATACAATGCATATGATAAGTGGATAAAGTATGAAATAGGTAATCATCCCAGCTTCATATCTGTAATAAAAGTTCAGATACAAAACGAGCAGGTTTACCCATGCCGGAAGACTCGCAATAAAAAATGCGGTTATGGGGAATTTACCGTTTCCAAAAATGCAGATTAGTGGGACGATTATTCCCGTGATGAACTGAAAAAAGTTGAGCTGATTAAATACACTAAGTTTCCCTCTATCCAGCTTATCCATCGTCCGGGTAAATCCAAGCGATTTTATTTCATCGAGAAAATGCTGTGACTTTTGAGAGAGAGCCTCTATTCTTTCCTGGAAAGACCAGTGATTTCCATGATCAAAGCCCTTCAGTAATTTACCCCTCCAGCCGATAAAATTGCGGCCAATATTTAAAATTCTGGGTTTCCCGCGTATAGAATTTGATTTTCCGTCGCTTTTCATTCAAATATTGGTCTTAGGATAAACCAATTTAAACATTTATTGTGAAAAGGACAAATCAGGCTCAAAGCTTAACGCTTAACCCTTAACGCTGAACGCTGAACGCTTAAAGCTTAAAGCTTAATACCAAATGAAAATTTAGTTAATGAATTATTTAATTTCTTATATAAAGAATAAAAAAAGCATCCGTCTTTAAACGAATGCTTAAAATATTTTTTAACTAAAATCCCCTTCTCTGTTCAGCGTTCAGCGTCCAGTCTTAAGCGTTCAGCCTTAAGCTTTAACAGCTGTCTTTTTCTTTGCCTTTTTTAAAGCTGCTTCAATGCCCTTGCTCAGGTTATCGAACGTAGGTTTACCGTTAAACATTTCGCCGTTAATGAAGAAGGCTGGTACGGTCGTTACACCTTTCTCAATACCTTCCCTCAGATCGCCCTGAACCTGCCAGCCATAAGTAGCATTCACCAGGTGATCCAGAAATTTCTTATTGGAAATACCTGCTTCCCGGGAATGTAATTTCAGGCTTGTTGTGCCCAGGTTATGCCTGTTATGGAATAATATATTGTGCATTTCCCAGAACTTGCCTTCCTGAGCTGCAGCAACAGATGCTTCACCAGCTTTCAGGCTGCGCTGATGAATCTTTGTAAGCGGGAAATGTCTGAAATTAAACCGGACCTTTCCCTTGAATTCTTCCATGATTTTCTTAACTACTTCGTGTGCCTTGGCACAATCTTCATTTTCATATTCTCCAAATTCCATCAGGGTAACCGGAGCAGTATCCGGGCCAACGAACACATCTCTCGGCTCAATAATTTCTATGATCTCTTTCTTAAACGCCATAATATTTAATCCTTTAAATTTTTATTCTTTGCTTAATAACAGTTTTCCTGCAGGAAAGTTGAGTAAAAAGCCTCCGAGCCAGACTAACTGGCAGGAGGCGGCTAAAAATAGGTATTTTAACTGAAAAATCTTACATATTTTACGGTAACGGAACAGGATAATAAATTAGTTAACAACTTATTAAGATGGCATACCCGATTTCTTCCTTTCCTCCTGTTCATTCCTGAATACAACAATACCGTCAAATACATCCACCAACACTGGATGTGAGTGATCAATTTCCCCTGCTAAAATCTTTTTACTCAATGGGTTAACGATCGCTTTCTGGATAAGCCTTTTTAAGGGTCTGGCACCATACTGAGGGTCATATCCGTTCTCTGCCAGGTAGTCCATAGCATATTCAGTAAACCGTAAATCCACTCCGTTTTTTTCCAGCATTTTGGATAGGTTGTCGAGCTGGATCCTGATAATACCCCTGATTTCAGCTTTAAGTAATGGCTGAAACATGATGACCTCATCCACGCGGTTCAAAAATTCCGGGCGGATCGTCTGCCGGAGTAATTCCATTACTTCATCTTTTGTTTTTTCCACCACCTCTTCCTTATTTTCTTCCGTCACATTCTCAAAGTTTACCTGAATTATCTGGCTGCCTATATTGCTGGTCATAATGATGATGGTGTTTTTAAAATTCACCACCCTGCCTTTATTATCAGTCAGTCTCCCATCATCCAGAACCTGAAGCAAAATATTAAAGGTATCCGGATGTGCTTTTTCAATTTCGTCCAGCAGAACCACACTATAAGGTTTACGGCGAACCGCTTCTGTCAGCTGACCACCTTCATCGTATCCAATATATCCGGGAGGAGCACCAATAAGTCGACTGACCGTATGTTTTTCCTGGTATTCACTCATGTCAATCCTGGTCATCATACCCTCGTCATCAAAAAGATATTCAGCCAGCGCTTTGGCCAATTCAGTTTTACCAACCCCTGTAGTTCCCAAAAAAATGAATGAACCAATGGGGCGTTTCGGATCCTGCAATCCTGCGCGACTTCTGCGAATAGCATCAGCAACTGCCGTTATGGCTTCATCCTGGCCAACAACTCTTTTATGTAATTCGTCATCCAGATTTAGTAATTTTTGTCTTTCACTCTGCAGCATTCTGGATACAGGGATTCCCGTCGATTTGGCAACCGCTTCAGCGATATCTTCCGCATCCACTTCTTCTTTTAGCAAACGTTTTTCTGTGCTGTTGCTGAGCTGGGCAGAAAATTCTTCAATTACCTTTTCTGCATCCTTTATTTTTCCGTACCGGATCTCGGCTACTTTTCCATAATCACCTTCACGTTCAGCTTTTTCAGCAGACAGCTTTAATGCCTCAATATCAGCTTTCGCATTCTGGACTTTTTCAACAAGTTCTTTTTCCTGTTTCCATTTCGACATTAAAGTATCCTTCGTGACACTAAGATTTCCGATTTCAATACTGAGCTGGCGTAATTTTTCATCGTCATTTTCTCTCTTGATCGCTTCCCTTTCAATTTCCAGTTGACGAATCTGTCTTTGCAACTGATCCAGTTCTTCGGGCATGGAATTCATTTCCAGCCTGAGTTTTGCCGCACTTTCATCAATCAGGTCAATAGCTTTGTCAGGCAAAAAACGATCTGTAATATACCGGTGTGAAAGTTCCACTGCTGCAATGATCGCTTCATCTTTAATACGGACATGATGATGAGTTTCATATTTGTCCTTTAAACCGCGCAATATGGAGATGGCATCTTCCACACTGGGTTCGTTGATCATTACTTTCTGGAATCGGCGTTCCAGTGCCTTATCCTTCTCAAAAAATTTCTGGTATTCATTCAGTGTCGTAGCTCCGATTGCTCGTAGTTCGCCACGGGCCAGGGCAGGTTTAAGAATATTGGCAGCATCCATCGCCCCTTCACCGCCCCCCGCTCCCACCAGCGTATGTATTTCATCAATAAATAAAATAATTTCGCCGTCGCTGCCCGCTACTTCTTTCACAACAGATTTTAACCGTTCTTCAAATTCACCTTTGTATTTTGCACCCGCAATAAGCTGACCCATATCAAGGGCATAAATTATTTTTGACTTCAGGTTTTCCGGCACATCTCCATTCACAATACGGTGTGCCAAACCTTCCGCGATGGCAGTTTTACCAACACCGGGTTCACCAACCAGGATAGGATTGTTTTTACTTCTTCTGGAAAGTATATGCAATGTTCTGCGAATTTCTTCATCACGACCAATCACCGGATCCAGTTTTCCCTGCCGCGCCAGCTCATTGAGGTTACGCGCATATTTATTCAGGGCATTGAATTGCGTCTCCTGAGTATTGGATGAAACTGTTTCGCCTTTTCTTAATTCCTTAATTGCACTGATTAAACCTTTTTCCGTGAGACCGGCATTCTTCAATAATTTAGCCGTGTTATCATTTCCCTGGATGATTGAAAGGACAAGATGTTCGGGCGTAACAAATTCATCGCCGAATTGCTTCATAACACCGGCCGCCCTTAAAACAACATTATTTGCATCCCTGCTTAATGACTGCGCAGGATCTGCTCCTTCTACCCTGGGTAATTTATTGATAAGATCCCCCAGTTTATTTTCAAGCACAGGTATGGTAACGTTATTTTTTTTCAGAAGATATTCTACAGGAGAATCTGTCTGTTCCAGCAACGCCTGCATGAGATGTTCCGTTTCGATAGTAGGGTTTTTAGCATTAAATGCCAGTTGCTGCGCCTGTTGAAGGGCTTCAGAAGCTTTTATAGTAAAGTTGTTTAAATTCATTGCTTATTATTTTAAATCCGTTAAAATGATTCAAAAGGTAAACCATTTCCAAAACCCTGAAAATCTGTCATATAAATCAATTTCCAGATGCCGTGTCTTCAGCTGCGTTGGTCTTTGCCTGTTAATCTGGCTGAGCCCAGAAGCTCAATCGTCTAAAACCGTACCATCCTCTTCTCCTGAAACAGATGCTTTTCTCACGACCAATCAAAAACTACTTGGAAATAATATTGTAACCCTGGCTTACAAAAATGATAAAATTGTCTATAAAAAAGAGCTGGAAAAAGAAATTGGAGATTTTAATGCCAGGATACAGGTGCCCGCCGGTGTGGCCAGTCAATGGCTTGTTGCTGCTACGATAATGGCTTATGTGGACGATGGTAAAATTTCCCTTGATGATAAAGTGAGCAAGTATCTGCCCATTTTCGCCAAATATATGAAGACATATATCACCATCAGAAATTGTCTCAGTCATACTACCGGTATTCAGGCAGATCCGCCCGGTGCATTAAGACTGCTGCAGAAATCAAAATATCCTGACCTCGAAACTGAAGTAAATTCTTTTGCTTCAAAAAGGGAAATTGAAACAAACCCCGGAACTGAAATTTATTTCAGCCAGATAGGCCCTGATATTGCTGCCCGGGTACTTGAAGTTGTTACAAAAAAAACATTCGACAGGATCGTTCAGGATAAAATTCTTCGTCCCTGTAAAATGCATGGAACAAGTTTTACCAATGATAACGGCGTAACAAGCAATGCGGCCGACGGAGCGATTACGACAGCGAATGATTTTATCAATTTCCTCGCGATGATTTTAAATAAAGGAATTTTTGAAGGCAAAAAAGTTCTTAGCGAAAAATCAGTTGCAGAAATGGAAACCATTCAGTTTGCAAAGCTCCCTGTAAAATATATGCCTAAAGAAGTTGAAGGTTTAAAAACAGGTCTCGGGTGCTGGGTTGAAAATGGAAGCGTCATAACCAGTTTATATATTACGGGCTTTTATCCTTATGTAGACCGCAACCTGAATTATGCAGCAGTCCTGGTTCCTCTCAAACCCGAAGAGCCGAAAAAAGAACTTTATACTGAATTCAGGCAAAAAATGGATGCGGCGTTCGGGAAATAATTAATAATTAATAATTAATAATTTCTAAATGTATGCATTAATGATATTCTCCATCCACTCCTGTTTCCCACTGATTTGTTTGGGTTCTCCATTCGATAATGCAAATTTCCGCAGGTCTTCCAGACCCAGTTTTCCTTCTTCAAATTCCTTTCCTTTTCCTGAATCGAATGAAGCATATCTTTCTTTTCTGAATTTTTTATAGGGTGAATGACTAAGTATCTTATCTGCCACGATAATTGCACGGGCAAATGTATCCATGCCCCCGATATGCGCAAGGAAAAGGTCTTCCGGATCAGTTGAATTTCTCCTAGTCTTTGCGTCAAAGTTTACGCCGCCACCTCCAAATCCTCCGGCCTCCAGGACGATCAGCATCGATTCGATAAGTTCATTCAGGTTCATGGGAAACTGATCCGTATCCCAACCGTTCTGAGGATCGCCTCGGTTTGCATCCATACTTCCGAGTAAACCTGCATTTGCTGCAACCTGAAGTTCATGCTGGAAAGTATGTCCCGCAAGTGTAGCATGGTTCACTTCAATATTTAATTTGAAATCCTTATCCAGTCCGAATTCTTTTAAAAAACCAATCACTGTGGCACTATCGTAATCGTATTGGTGTTTGGTCGGTTCACATGGTTTTGGTTCAATAAAAAATATTCCCTTGAAGCCCTGTCCCCGCGCATAATCTCTTGCCTTTCCAAGAAAACACCCCAGGTGCTCAATCTCCCTTTTCATATTCGTATTGAGAAGAGACATATATCCTTCTCTCCCACCCCAGAAAACATAATTCTCTCCATTTAGTGCTATCGTTGCATCGATGGCATTTTTAATCTGGAGACCTGCATAAGCAAGCGTTGCGAAATCCGGATTGGTTGCCGCTCCATTCATATAACGCGGATTAGAAAAAACATTTGCCGTTCCCCAAAGCAGTTTAACACCGCTTGCAGCCTGTTTTTCTTTTGCATAATCCACGATGGTTTGTAATCTCTTTTCATATTCAACTGCGGAACTTCCTTCGTCCACCAGATCAATATCGTGAAAGCAATAATATGGTACGCCCAGTTTGGTTATAAATTCAAAAGCTGCATCCATTTTATCCCTGGCAGCGCGGACAGCATCTCCTGATTCATTCCATGGAAATCGTTTAGTACCGGGTCCAAAAGGATCACCACCGGTATTGCAGAAGCTATGCCAGTAAGCCACCGCGAATTTGACATGGTCCTTTAATTTCTTACCGGCAATAATTTTATTTTCATCATACCATTTAAATGCGAGAGGATTATCGGAATCCCTTCCTTCAAATTTTATTTCCCCTATACCAGGAAAAAATTCTTTTTCACCTTTAATGATATTCATACATTTTCAATTTTAAATTTGATCAGCATTTAGCGTTTAGCTTTAGGCTTTTAAAATAATCTCAAGTCCCTGCTTCCAATTGTTATATATTTCTTTTATCTGAACTGTATTATTTTTATCAGGTTCCACAAGTCTGATCAGTTCCATTCCCCGGTAACAATCACTGATCTTTGTATAATATTTTTTCCCGAAACCTGCGGCCCGCGCGGCTCCGACAGCACCATCAGAATTGTATAATTCAACAGGACATCCACTGCAGTCCGCAAATGTTTGGGAAAACAACCGACTCAAAAACATATTAGCATTACCTGCCCGGATACGATGCATGGAAAGACCCATTCCCTGCATAATTTCTAACCCATATAAGAGCGAAAATACAATGCCTTCCTGTGCCGCCCTTGCCAGGTGGTATTTATTGTGCCGGTTAAAATCAAGCCCTTTGATATAGCCTCCCGGATTTTTATTTTCTAAAATCCGTTCCGCCCCGTTTCCAAAAGGATAGCAACTGATTCCATCGGCACCCATGGATATAATGGAGGCACCATCATTCATAGTTTCATAAGATTCATCTGAAAAAAATTCACGACGCAGCCAGCTGTTGAGTATGCCAGTACCATTCAGACACATGAGTATTCCGTAGCTGGGATGATCTGTTTGATGATTTACATGAATAAATGGGTTCACACGGGATTTCAAGTCATAATCCGGCTCACTGCTGATTCCATAGAGTACCCCAGATGTGCCGGCAGTTGCGGCGAATTCGCCGGGCTCCAGCACCTGGAGCGAAAATGCATTATTTGGCTGATCTCCGGCACGATAACAAACAGGAGTACCTTCTGAAATGCTAAGAGCTTCGGCAGCTGATTTTTGTAGTTTACCCTGTTCACCGAAAACCGGAACTAGTGGAGCAAGCAGGGATTCGCCTATTCCGTAAAAATCCATGAGGGATTTTGCAATTCCGTTTTCTTTGTAATCCCAGAAAATTCCCTCCGACAAACCCGTGACTGTCGTTACAGCTTCTCCTGTCATCTTTAAAGCGATGAAATCGCCCGGTAATAATATACGAAAGGTCTTCTTATAAATATCCGGTTCATTTTCCCTCACCCATTTCAATTTGGAAGCGGTAAAATTTCCGGGAGAATTTAAAAAATGCTGCAAACAATATTCATGGCCCAGTTCATTAAAAGCCTGTTCACCATAATCAACAGCACGGCTGTCGCACCAGATGATGGCTGGTCGCAGCGGTAGATTATTTTTATCTATACAAACCAAACCATGCATCTGATAAGAAATTCCAATCGCACCGATTTCGTTCTTATCAAATGGATATTTCTGGTGAAGAAGCCTGGTCGCCTTTATTACCTCCCGCCACCACTGTTCCGGATCCTGTTCGGCAAATCCCGAGCGGGGAG
>JABDDT010000037.1:411-3503 GCA_013287475.1 Bacteroidota bacterium | reverse complement strand
AGAATTAATTTTCATTTCTGATGATGGCGAAAATGCTGAAGCAAGCGGTTTACCGCTATCAGCCTCAAGCAGTGCTGCTTTTATCGAAGATGAACCCAGATCGTATCCAAGAAAATATTTCACTGCAAGAAATGAGGATTGCAATATAACAGATAATTATTATTCAGCCATTAGTTTTAAGAGTCTTACAATATGTTACTTTGCGATTTAAAGAATTAAATATGCTGGAGTCAAAACATCAGCCGCTTGCGCCGCTGAGTGTCTTCCGGAAACGTATTGCAAGAAGTTTCCTGCTGGGACTGGTGATCATGTTTGTTTGTTTAATGATTGGTGTGCTGGGATATCATTTTACTGCCGGAATTGGCTGGCTGGACTCTTTACACAATGCCAGCATGATATTAAGCGGCATGGGTCCGGTTGTAAATATCGATACGAGAATTGGTAAGTATTTCTCTTCCTTTTATGCTTTGTTCAGTGGTGTGATTTTTATAACCAATATAGGTGTCATGCTGGCGCCTGCCATTCATCGTTTCTTTCATCGGTTACATGTTCAGCCGGGAAAAGAAAATTCCTGAATAGATCAGTGGGTTTTTTTAAAAACAATCTGTTCGTTTTCTTTTTTAACCACATAAGCAAAAAAGTCGCGAAGGGTTGAATATTCATCCATTGGGAAAATAGCTTTATTAAGCTTAAGACGTACTTTCATTTGAATACTATTTTCACTTTTTTGAATAAGGTATTCAAATAATCCTTCATTTTCATTAAAAGCCACCCTGGCGGATTTTGGAAGCTCATCCACCTGGTATCCGGCAGGTATTTCCATATTAAGCAAATAGGTATCGTCAATTTTATATGGTATTTCAACCGGAAAATGCCTTTCTATGGATATGAACGGATTTGTTTGATAACCTTCATCCATCATAGGATCAAAATAACAAACATCTCCTGATAAAAGTTTTTTCAAGTCAAAATCATAATTAATACTTAACGGATAATCACTCTTATTTAGTGAATCAATTCTGAAATTTTCAATAACCAGGTTGGAGCCTTTTAACGTTCGAATTTTTTCCCCATAAGATTTTTCAGAAGAATTTTTGATTTCCTCTCGCCTGTCGAATGAGCCGCTTTTTCCAAAAGTGCTTTTCAGACTACCTGATGGTATACCTTTTTCATCATTGGTTATGAACACACTGGTTACTTTGGTTTCATTGACCGAATCTGCAGAAAATAGCAAAGGCAGCGGCTTTTCCTGGTTCATGATATGCCCCCATCCATTATAACATGCCACTGGCAACTGCCCGTAACCGTTATATGGCTCGCTGGCGTCCAATGTAACTAATTTATCTCCCATATAGGCAACACAAATCACATAATTATATTCATCAATAAAAGGGTAGACGGAACTCGCCATACCATGATCCCTTGTACTGAGTATGAGTGGATCGGCATGTATGTTTTCATGCCTCAGCATGGCTGTGAGCAATAAATTAATCTCAGCCACATTGCCTTCTTTTTTATTGAATACATCTTTTAAAGAATTCTGGGTCCAGATGCTATTTTTGCTATAACCCTCTTTATTGATAGTTTTAAAATTGTCCCGGACATGGCTATAAATCATCCGGGCTTTTTCATCGTTGGAACTGGCGCCCGCAGTAATTTCTTTCAATTCATCTTTCATCCAAAGATTTACCCTATCCAAGGCTATCCCAAAATCTTCATCTTTCAATAAGTATTTTGAAGTAGAACTCCATGTTGACAGGTAATCCTGCCTTTCTGAAGTATAGTAGTCGGTTACTACTTGAAAATAATTCAGCTGAAAAGAAAGTTTCGAATAGTAATTTTTAAAGCTTGTGGTGAAGGGCTCCTTGTGAAGCGCCTGAACATTTTTCATTGCCCATCTGTGCTCAATAGAAGATCCGGACACATTGACAATTTCACTTCGATTTATACCGTTTTCAAATTTGATCATATAGGATCCGAAGATATCTTTAACGGTATTTAAGTAAAATTGCTGATCTCCCTGAGCGATCATTACATAATGAAACGGAGGTGGAATGGTTACCGTATATTCACTCCATAAACATGGAAAATCTCCCTGAAATTCCCAGGATCTTAACCGGAAGTAAAAAGGCGATTTAACTATGTATTCAAGGTCATAAATGGATCCTTCTTTTATAGCCGGCATTGAAAATTTTTTTCTATTCAAGTTCTTGTTGTAATTCTCAGTGAAAACAGACTTTTCATCCAATTTAGTTTCAGTCATCACACCTTTTTCCAGATTAAAAGTGGAACCCTTCACTGAATAAAGCTTTTCAAAATCTTCCTGATCATGATATAGGTCAATACTGTAATTACCAATATTAAATCCATTTTTATTGATGATTTTCACCCGTATATATCGTTTGAATACTAGTGTGAAATCTCCATGATTATTCCCTTCAAAACTGGTATTTCCAATATCAGAGATGATTATTGCATTTGCTGTAGAATCAAATTTTTCGGGTGTCTTGTTAAAATCTGCACGGGTAATAATTCCGAATTGTAAAAGTGCAGAAAATGGAAATAATATTTGAATCAACGGATCTTTTTAAATACAATCTGTTCATTTTCTTTTTTTACCACATAGGCAAAAAAGTCGCGAAGAGTAGAATATTCGTCCACAGGAAAGAAGGCCTTATCAAGCTTAAGATGTACCCGCATCTGTAAATTATTCTGACCTTTCTGTATAAGGTATTCAAACATTCCTTCATCTTCATTGTAAGCCACCCTCACAGATTTTGGAATCTCATCTACCTGGTATCCGGCAGGTATATCCATTGTAAGCATATATGTCTCATCAATTTTGAACGGAATCTCCACAGGATAAAGCCTGTTCATAGATTTATACGGATTTGTTTTATAACCATCATCCAGCATGGGATTGAAATATAGAATATCACCAGATGAAAGGCTTTTTAAATCAAAATCATAATGAATGGTTAATGGAAAATCACATTTTTTTAATGAATCAACGCTAAAATTTTCTATTGTATAATCAGACCCTAGATCCTTTTGTATTTTTTTCTGATAGTCTTTTAGTGAAGAACTAATAA
>JABDDT010000037.1:0-401 GCA_013287475.1 Bacteroidota bacterium | reverse complement strand
CTTTTCTGGTATTATTGGATTCACTCTTTCCTAAAACATTCGTATAGCCTCCGGATGGCTTGCCTTTTTCATCGTTAACGATAATGACATTGGTCAAACTGGTTTCACGCAGAGAGTCCGCAGTTAATAATATTGGTACTGGCAATTCTTCATTTATAACGTGTCCCCATCCATTGTAACAACTTACAGGCAATTGTCCATATCCGTTATAAGGTTCACTGGCATCCAGGGTTATCCATTTATCACCTGGATGGGCTTCACAAATCACGTAATTGTATTCGTCCAGCAGAGGATAACTTGGATCCGCGATTCCATTATCCCTGGTACTTAAGATGACAGGATCCGCTTTTATTTCCGCTTTTCTTAGCATTGCAACGAGAAGCAGATTTATATCAGCTACA
>JABDDT010000036.1 GCA_013287475.1 Bacteroidota bacterium | reverse complement strand
AGCTCGAATTTCCCTACCAGCTAAGGGAAGGGATCAGTAATGACCGGCTCGGCTATCTAATCCTCGAGAGGGAAAAGGTTGTCGAGTTGCTGGAGAAACTTTAGCACAAGTGTGAGAGTGTGAGGGTGTGAGAATGATTCTGAATTCGTAACTTTACATGCCGACTTTATCCCATATCCCATATCCCATATCCCATATCCCATATCCCATATCCCATATCCAAGACAATGAAACTTCCTTCATTCAACACGATCCTCGCCGCATTCCTTTGCATAATTTTTGCATCCTGTGGTAATCAGTCTTCAAATAATACTTCTCAAACACCATCTATGGATACTGTAAAGTCTGCTCCCTCGATAAAAACAGAAGAGGCTATCTATACATCGAATGGCAAACAATCCAACGGATTTATTGCTTATGATGAAAACCGGAAGGGAAAGCTACCGATAGTTGTGGTAATTCCAGAGTGGTGGGGAGTGACAGATTATTTAAAATCCCGTGCAAAGCAATTGGCTGAACTCGGATATTTTGCTATTGACGCTGATTTATTTGGAGATGGAAAAACTGCTGCTGATCCAACCGAAGCCATGGCGTTAACCAAACCATATTATACAAACCCAGAACTTGCCAGGCCTGTAGTTGAAGCCGCCATAGCGAAAGCTGCTACTTATTCACAGGCAGACAGCAACCGAATTGCTGCTATAGGTTATTGTTTCGGAGGATTCATTGTTTTGAATGCTGCCAAACTCGGCACTCCCCTGAAAGCTTTTGTAAGTTTTCATGGCGGACTTGGTGGTGTTCAACCTAAAAAAGGTCTCATTCAGGGAGATATTCTCGTATGTCAGGGAGGATCAGATCCATTTGTACCTGAAGCGGATCAAAAGGCATTTAAAAAAAGTATGGATTCAGTTGGTGCCCATTATACATTCATTTCTTATCCGGGCGCCCTTCATGCATTTACAAATCCCGGAGCAACTGCGCTGGGTAAAAAATTCAATTTGCCAATCGCATATAACGCCCCTGCAGATACAGCTTCATGGAAAGAAATGCAGAGTCTTTTCCTGACAGCATTAAAATAATTCGAACATATCCTATAAAACAAAAATTGTACTGCACTTTTATCAGCTGACAGGAAAATGAAATTTGCCGAGGGGTATTTAACTGCCGCTGTTATTATTAAGTGCTTATCTGGATTTTTTTTGGATGAATAGAATACCCATTCTTTATTATCATAATAGAATATTAATAAAAAACCGAGAACCAGCTTAATAATTTTTTTGGGGATTCGGAATACTCTATTACATTTGTAGATTATATGAAATATTCAACAGCGCTTACATCTTTTGCTTACTACCATTCCCGGCGATGTTGTTGTATAATATAGTTGGTCTATCCTTTCTGCCCCCATTATTTTCCTGTCTGAATTATTTAAACTTTTAAACATTATTTTATGAGTGCACCTCTCCATTACGAAACACTTCAGCTGCACGCAGGTCAGCAGCCGGATCCAACTACCAAGGCCCGCGCCGTTCCCATTTATCAGACCACTTCCTATGTATTCGACAATTCAGAACACGCGGCAAATCTATTCGGACTGAAACAATTTGGGAATATTTATACCCGCATCATGAACCCGACAACCGATGTTTTTGAACAGCGCATTGCAGCCCTGGAAGGTGGTGTCGCCGCCGTTGCTACCAGCTCCGGACAAGCCGCTCAATTCCTGGCACTCGCTAACATACTCGAATCGGGAGACAATTTTGTTTCCACTTCTTTTTTATATGGTGGTACATACAATCAGTTTAAAGTAACATTAAAGAAACTGGGCATTGAAGCACGATTTGCTGATGGTGATGATGTCGAAAGTTTTGAACAGCATATAGATAAAAAGACCAAAGCCATTTACCTGGAAACCATTGGTAACCCCAGGTTGAATATTCCTGATTTTGAAAAAATCGCTGCACTTACACGTAAGTATGACCTTCCGCTAATAGTTGATAATACTTTTGGAACAGCAGGTTATTTGTTCCGCCCCTTTGAACATGGTGCGAACGTAGTGGTGGAATCTGCAACAAAATGGATCGGTGGACATGGAACAAGTATCGGAGGCGTCATCGTAGACGGAGGAAATTATAACTGGGGAAATGGAAAATTCCCCGGATTTACAGAACCTTCTGAAGGTTATCATGGATTGAAATTCTGGGATATTTTCGGAGAAGGAAATCCGCTGGGTCTTCCGAATATCGCATTCGCTATCCGCGCACGCGTGGAAGGTTTACGTGATTTTGGATCTTCATTAAGTCCGTTTAATTCATTCCTTTTATTGCAGGGTCTTGAAACACTGGCACTGCGCGTACAAAGACATGTTGACAATGCGCTTGAATTAGCAAAATGGTTGGAAAAACATCCACAAGTGGAATTTGTCGAATATCCCGGGCTTGCATCGAGTCCGTACAATGAACTTGCGAAGAAATATTTGAAGAATGGTTTTGGTGGAATCCTGAATTTTGGTGTAGTAGGTGAAAAAGAAAATGCTGCAAAGTTCATAGATCATTTGAAACTTGCCAGCCATCTTGCCAATGTGGGAGATGCTAAAACACTGGTCATTCATCCTGCATCCACCACACACGAACAATTGAGTATAGATGAACAACTCGCTGCAGGTGTGAAACCAAACCAGGTGCGCATCAGTGTAGGCATTGAACATATCGAAGATATCAAGTCAGACTTCCAGCAGGCATTTGAGAAAGTGTCATCAAAACAAGCGGTGGCTGTTTCATAAAATAAAACTGTTTGTCACACAAAACTTTTTCTTATCAGGCTCCTTTCGAACTGGAGTCAGGTATCTTGTTACCCGGCTATCACCTCGGATATCACGCATTTGGTAAACTGAATGCAGACAAGTCGAATGTGGTGTGGATTTTTCATGCGCTGACTGCCAATAGTAATCCCGTTGACTGGTGGCCGGGCCTTGTCGGAAGCGGGCACTTGATAGACCCCGATAATTTTTTTATTGTTTGTGTGAATATGCCGGGGAGTTGTTATGGTAGTCTCGGTCCTCTGTCAATCAATCCCATTACTGGCGATCCTTTTTACCATAGTTTTCCTTTTTTTACAATCCGCGATATGATAAGGGCCTATCAGTCATTGAAAGATTTTTTGGGAATCGGTAAAATTAAAATTGGTATCGGAGGTTCCATGGGTGGTCAGCAATTATTGGAATGGGCAATAGAAGAACCAGAGTTATTTGAACATATTGTCCCGATCGCAACGAATGCTTTTCATTCGCCATGGGCAAGGGCTTTCAATGCTTCACAACGACATTGCATAGAACTGGATGCGACCTGGAAAAATAATGATCCCCAGGCCGGCATAGATGGAATGAAAGTAGCCAGAGGTGTGGCCCTTCTTTCATATCGTAACCAGGAAACGTATAATTTCAACCAAATTGATACGGATTTGAATTCATTGAGTTCATTTAGAAGTGAATCATATCAGCGTTATCAGGGAGAAAAACTGGCTGCACGTTTTAATGCGTTCAGCTATTATTTTTTATCGCAGAGTATGGATTCGCATCAGGTGGGTCGGGGGAGAGGAAGTGTAACAGCCGCGTTGAAAAAAATAAAAGCAAAAACACATCTTATCGGCATCCAGTTCGATTTATTGTTTACAGAAAAAGAACAGGCCTTTCTTGCCGAGCATATTCCCGGAGCTTTCCTCTATATGATTCCGTCGGGATTTGGTCACGACGGGTTCCTCCTTGAATTTGATGCCATCTCAAGTATCATCCTGGATTTTATTCAATTGGAAAACCGGTCCCCAAAATCAACAGCTTTTACTGTTAATTAAAGAATCTGTATCTTAATGTCGTCCCGCGAATGCGGGACGATTTTTTATGAAAAGCAAAGGAAGATTTAGCAAGTTTCTGAAAAATCTGGGTCCTGGTTTAATTACGGGTGCCAGTGATGATGATCCATCTGGTATTGCTACTTACTCCCAGGCAGGAGCTGCTTTCGGACTCAAAATGCTTTGGATGGCGCCCTTTACTTTCCCGCTGATGGCTGCAATGCAGGGAATGTGTGCCAGAATTGGTATCGTTACATGCCAGGGCTTAACCCACACACTAAAAAAATATTACCATCCGGTTATTCTTTGGTTGATGTTATTATTCAGTATTCCCGCAATCATATTAAATATCGGTGCAGATATTGCCGGTATGGGTGCAGTAACCAATCTGCTTTTCCCAAAAATCCCCTCATTTATTTTCAGCGTCCTGTTCACAATTATCATGATGGTCACCATTGTCATTTTCCCTTATCAGAAAATTGCAGGTATCCTCAAATGGCTTTGCTTAAGTATGTTTCTCTACCTTGTTGTTCCATTCGTGGTTCATGCAGATTGGAAAAAAGCATTTTTTTCAACAATAATTCCCCATGTTGAATTGAATAAAGAATTTATAGAAATGATGGTTGCTATTTTAGGTACTACTATCTCCCCCTATCTTTTTTTCTGGCAGGCAACCATGGAAGCAGAAGATGTCGAACATCAAATGAAACAAGTGATCGTAGATAAACGCGTTCTCCAAAATATGGCGGCCGATGTGAATACAGGCATGTTTGCCTCCAATCTGGTAATGCTTTTTATTATTCTGACAACGGGAGTAGTATTATATAATTCGGGATTCCGCCAGATTGATACAGTTGAACAGGCAGCAAAAGCCCTTGCCCCATTGGCCGGAAAGTTTTCTTATATATGTTTTGCACTGGGTGTAATAGGTACTGGTTTACTTGCGATACCCGTTCTTACCGGTTCTCTTTCTTATATAATTGCGGAATCCTTTGGATGGCAGGAAGGTCTCGATAAGAAATTCAACGAAGCCCGTGCATTTTATATAGTAATAATTTTATCCCTTGCAATAGGGTTGCTGATAAATATATTGGGAATCAGCCCGATGCAGGCCCTAATTTATACAGCGATCCTTTACGGAGTAACTTCTCCCGTGATGATTGCAGTTATCCTGCATATAGGGAACAATAAAAAAATTATGAACAATTTTACAAATAGCAGATTATCAAATATACTTGGTGTAATTACCTTTATCATAATGTCTGTCGCTACCATTTTACTATTATATTTTCAATTTAAATAGTTACTATATTTAACAGGGCCGCATATCCCTTTTTCAATAAATCCACTCTGTGCAAAGAAGAAAGTTTTTACAGGTATCAGGATTTTCTGCCGTTTCATTTTTGTTTACACGTTTTGATCCGATCTCAGGAAACCAGATGAAGGTTATTCGTTTTCCGGATGCTGTTTCTGTTCGTTGCAGTGGTGAATGGATCTCACTGACGGGCTCAACCGAAACCTGGAAACATGAAAATGTTCAGGTAAAATTCGAGCTCAATAGCGAAGTCCTTTCTTTGTTTGTGGATGCACCAGGGCATGAATTGGAATTCATTAAATGCAGCTGGAAACAGACTTACCCTGCTACCTCAAAATTTTTGACCGATCAATGGGAAAGATCCTATGGAGATCTTAGTTGGGAATCACCTGCTTTTACTACTTCTCCTCCGGTAACAGGAACTGTAGCGACTACCCCTGCAGTTGCAAAACGTTCTCCCTGGTACCTGCTGATTTCGGACGGCGTTTTGACCCAAGCTTACGGAGTAAAAACTGGTGCCAACAGTTTTTGTTCCTGGCAGATTTCTGCAGAGGGTTTGGAACTTATACTGGATACAAATTCCGGAGGTGCTGGTGTCCTTCTGGGAGAACGTACCCTGCATGCTGCTGATATCATAACTACAGAAAGTCTTAACGGTGAAAATGCCTGGCATACAGATATCCGTTTTTGCAAAATGATGTGTCCCAACCCAAGACTTCCTGCAAAACCTGTTTATGGTATCAACGATTGGTATTTCGCCTACGGAAATAATTCTCGTGACCTGATATTGGAGCACACCCGAACGATGGCGAACCTGGTAAACAACCCATCCAATCCGCCATTTTCAGTTATAGATATGGGCTGGTCGGTAAAACCGGCCAAAACTGAAGACGAATATTGCTGGGGTGACGACTTCACCTTGGGTAATGATAAATTTGGCGACATGAGCGCCATTGCCAGTGAGATAAAATCCCTGGGTATGCGACCCGGAATCTGGACCCGTCCCCTGCTTGCCAATGCGAAGGATAAACCTTCTTCACTTATCCCTATCCGTAGAGATCAGAAAGATCTGAAAGAAAGATACCTGGATCCAACAATCCCCGAAAATCTCCAGCGCATAGGAAATATAATCAGTCTTTATGAAGCCTGGGGATTTCATCTTGTAAAACATGATTATACCAGCTATGATTTCTTTGGCAGATGGGGATTTGAAATGAGTGAAACGATGACCGTTCCCGGATGGCATTTCCAGGACAGAAGCATAACCAATGCAGAGATCATTCTTTTTTTATACAAGACCATTCGTGCAGGATCTCTCGATATGTATCTGATCGGGTGTAATACATTCAGTCATTTATCAGCAGGAATATTTGAACTCAACAGGATCGGGGACGATACGAGTGGAAACGAATGGTCCCGTACATTGAAGATGGGTGTTAACACCCTGGGTTTTCGTTTGCCACAACATAACACTTTTTATGCGGCAGATGGAGACTGTGTAGGTCTTACTACCAGGATTCCCTGGGAAAAAAATAAACAATGGCTCCGTCTTCTTGCAGAAAGCAGCGCCCCCCTTTTTATATCCGCACAGCCTGAAGCACTGGGAGAAGAACAAAAACATTATATCAGAGAAGCCTTTAAAGCGGCAGCAAAGGTCCAACCCCTGGCCGAACCAATCGACTGGCTGACGAACCCCCGACCAGAACAATGGAAATTAAACGGTGAGCGGGTCACTTTTTACTGGGGCTGATAATCTCCTCAGCTTCTTTAAGTCATTTTACCTTCCTCTAATCATCAACTTTTATATCCTGTGGAATTTATATCCTGTGGAATTCCTAAGGGAGTCAGTTCTTTTTATAAATTTATAAGTAAATAAAAGGGGTATTATAGGGATATTATCAGGACTAAGTCCATAAAAATAGATATATAATTCTTATAATACTCATACAATATATTTATAATTTAGCGTTTATTACTATATTTATAAAGGGACTGACTACAATATCAGAGTGCTTAGAAATAGTTTTGAAAAATCTTACATATGGCAATACTTTATGGCGGGATAAATGGCCCCTTTTCCGGAAAGGTCGGAGCGGTCGTAGGCTACAAATGGAAAAACAAATCGGTGATGCGTGGCTTGCCTTCTGCCAAAAAGGTCCGGCGCCCTTCGCCTTTACAAATTCAGCAGCATGCGAAATTCAGACTGATGAATGCTTTTCTGATACCGCTTACCAAATTCCTGAATATCACTTACAATAATTTTGCGGTTGATATGTCAGGCTATAATAAAGCGTTTTCATTTAATGTCAAGAATGCCATAGGAGGAATTTTTCCGGATTTTATGATCGATTTTCCAATGGTACTGGTGAGCCGCGGTGACCTGCCCAATGTACTATCAGCGAATGTTTCTTCACTTACTGCAGAATCGCTGAAATTCAGCTGGACCGACAACAGCGGAAAAGGAAAAGCAAAATCAACTGATATGGCATTCGCCGCAGTTTATAACGAAGAAAATGGACAATGGAGCTATAAGATGAACCTTTCTGCAAGAAACGCAGGTGAGTGTATTATGGATCTTAGTTCATTCAAGGCTAAAGTTGTGCATTCTTATTTCGGATTTATATCCGCTGATGGAAAGGAAATAACAGACAGTATTTATACTGGCCTGGTTAATTTATAAAAGTTCTTTTAGAAAAGCAGGTTTAGATCTTTTCAATGAAGCCTGTTCAAAAGCATATGCCATTGAAATTAGTGAAGGTTCCATATAGGGACCTGCATAAAATGAAACTCCGATCGGCAAACCATGAAATAATCCCATCGGAACTGTTATATGTGGGAACCCGGTTATAGCAGCTGGTGTGGACAAAGAAGGTCCGTTTTCATAATCTCCATTCGCCAGGTCGATACAACAGGCAGGTCCATTCGTAAATCCCGACAGTGCATCCAGATTATTCGTCGTCATAATATCCAGGATAGTTTTCCTGAAGCCCGTTGTGTTTTCCAATGAATCAACGTATTCTTTGCTGTCTAATCCGCCTTTGTCTTCGCTTTCAACCAGGATCTCCTGTTTGAAAAAAGGCATCAGTTTATGTTCATTCTGCAGATCAAATGCAATGAGTTCTTTTAAGGATTTTACCTGTCCGTTTGCTGATCCAAGGTATTTATTCAAACCGTCTTTAAATTCATACAGAAGCACCTGGTATTCTGAATGGCCCAATAATTTCAACGCGCCCAGCACATCCACTTCTATGATCACAGCACCCTGGGCTTCCATGGTAGCTATCGCTGCACGCAGAAGGACTACCAGGTCAGGATTTTCCGTAAAGTGTGCTTTCTCAACTCCAATACGTTTTCCTTTTAAACCATCCTTTATCAAATAAGGCGTATAATCACTTAAAGATTTACCCAAGCTTTCTTTTGTAACTGCGTCTGCTTCGTCCACACCAATTCCGGCTCCCAATAGAATGGCCGCATCACGAACTGTACGAGTCATCGGCCCGGCAGTATCCTGTGTTACTGAAATAGGAATAATGCCAGTCCGACTCCACAAACCCACTGTAGGTTTGATGCCCACCAGACCATTAACTGATGCCGGGGAGACTACCGATCCATCTGTTTCAGTACCGACACTCACAGTACATAGACTCGCTGCAGTTGCGGCGCCTGAGCCTGCACTGGATCCTGAAGGATTTCTGTCCAGGATATATGGACATTTGGTTTGTCCACCGCGGCTACTCCATCCGCTGCAGGAATGAGACGAACGGAAATTCGCCCATTCGCTTAGATTAGTTTTACCTAATAATACTACACCGGCTTTTCTCAATTGTTTCAGGACAAATGCATCTTCTTTGGCATGGTTACCTATCAATGCCAGGGATCCTGCTGTCGTCTGCATCTGATCTCCTGAATTGATATTGTCTTTAATGAGGATTGGTATTCCGTGAAGTAGCCCGCGAATCTTTCCCTGTTTTCTCTCTTCATCAAGCACAGCAGCAATTTTCAATGCATCCGGATTCAGTTGAATGATTGAATTCAGGGACGGTCCGCTTCGGTCAATCTTTTCTATCCGCGCCAGATATGCTTTTATTATGGATACAGAAGTCTGTTCACCGCTCTGCATTTTTTTCTGAAGGTCAGTCACGGTTATCTCCTCCAAATCCAGGAATGGAGCATTTTGTTCCTGATCTATCAAGGAATTATTCTCTGAAGTATTACCACCAACCGCCAACTGCTGTGTCCGCCGGAGCGAAGCGTAGGCGGACCAACTGCCAACCGTTGAAAGTCCTAAGCCAGTAAGCGATCCCTGGCGCAGAAATTTTCTTCTGTCCATAGATTTTATTTTGAATGTGAAAATAGTAATTCAGCAGATTATTTCCACCCACCACCAAGTGATCTGTATAATTCCACACGCGCATTGAGTTCTGCCCTTTGAATAAATGCAAGGCTCAACTGTGCGTCCAGGGCGGTTTGCTGTGCCGTGATGACTTCGAGATAGTCGGCCAGGTCATTCTTAAACAATAATTGTGCATTTCCCACTGCGGCCGACAGGGTATCGGTCCTTTGCTTTGCAATGATTTCCTGTTCTTTTAATTTACTAACCTGTATCAATGCATTGGATACTTCGATGGCGGCTGTTAATACAGACTGCCTGAAGAGAATAACCGCCTGTTCCCTTTGCTGTTTAGCAATTTCAAATTGTGTTTTCAGTTGTCTGCCCTGTAAAACAGGCTGGATAAGGGTTCCGCCCGCAAGTCCGAACAAAGACCCAGGAATATTAAACCAATTACTTCCTTTTAAAGATTCAAATCCTGTTCCTGCAGTCAGCGTTAATGCCGGATACATATTTGCCTGACTGATCCCAACCTGTGCGTTTGCTTTCACCAGCGACATTTCATTCGCACGCACATCGGGCCTGCGGTTTAAAATTGCAACAGGTACACCGGTTGCAAGAGAATCATTGAAATGAATATCAGTTAAAACAACATCCCGGTGAATCGCTCCGGGAAGATTACCCGTGAGTAATTGCAGGCTGTTCTCCTGTATCTGGATAGCCTGATCTATCATTGGAACAAGTTGTGCCGTCGCCAGCATTTGCGATTCAGCTTGTTGAATGGCGAGATAGGTAACTTCGCCCGCATCAAAGAGCAAACGGGTAAGTTTTACAAAATTTGTGGTAAGCTCAAGTGTTTTTTTTGTTTCCAACAACTGCTGATCCAGCATGAGCAAACTAAAATATCCCTGTGCTATATCTGCTACAAGTCTTGTCTGTACGGCTTTTGCTGCTTCGTAAGTCTGGAGATAATTTGCGATGCTGGCTTCTTTCTGACGACTGATCTTTCCCCAGATATCAATTTCCCAGTTCATACTTACTGATGTGAGGTAGTCGGCTGAACTGTTGCTCAGGGCGCCATTTTTTACACCGAGCGGGCCATTGTCGGAATTTCGGCTGTATTGTATTCCCAGTTCTGCATTGAGTTGAGGGTACCAAAGCCAGCTGGCTTGTTTTACCTGCGACTGTGCAATATTGATATTTCTCAATGCGTATAAGAGATCGTAATTCCTGCTGATGCCACTGTCGATGAGTTGCTGCAATACAGGATCAGTAAAGAAATTTCTCCAGGAGATATCTGCAATACTGTTTGTATCGGAAGAAGAGGTTGCCTGATTAAAACTTTCAGGCAGGGGCACAATGGGGCGTTGATAATTTTTTCCCATTCTGCAGGAAACCGATGCAGTCAGAAGAATAATGATTAATGCATACCCGTATGGAAAAAACTTTTTCATTTTCATTGGTTGATATCAGAATTTCTATTCTGATCGGAGCTCATACTTTTTTTCACGTATGGGTTTTGGTTTACCGGAAACTTTTTCCTGCCATGTCTGGAAGATCACAAAAAGAACAGGAATGATGAATACACCGAGCAGAACACCTGTCAGCATTCCACCAACAGCACCTGTACCAATAGAACGATCGCCCAGTGCAGATCCACCCGTGGCCCAGGTTAATGGGAGCAGGCCGACAATAAATGCAAAGGATGTCATAAGTATTGGACGCAATCGCAGGCGACTTGCTTCCAGCGCTGCAGCGATCATATCCATCCCTGAACGTCTCCTCTGAACTGCGTACTGAACTATTAATATGGCATTTTTTGCCAGCAATCCAATCAGCATGATGATACCGACCTGAACATAAATGTTATTCTCTATCCCCGTGAGTTTAATAAAAAGAAAAACACCCATCAGGCCTGTCGGAATCGAAAGCAAAACGGCCAGGGGAAGAATATAACTTTCATATTGTGCGGCCAGCAGAAAATACACAAAAAGAACACTGAGTACAAAAATGAGTTGCGTTTGCGTTCCCGCATTACTTTCTTCCCTCGAAATTCCTGACCATTCATATGTAAATCCCCTTGGCAGATAATTGGCAGCTACTTCCTTAATCACCTTAATAGCATCACCGGAACTGTAGCCCGGTTTAACCGTTCCGTCGATGGCAACAGAGTTGAAAAGATTCGTTCGGTTTACGGCTTCAGGTCCATATACTCTTTTCAATTCGACCAATGCATTCACGGGAACCATTTGTCCTGCTGAATTTTTTACAAATATTCCATCCAGTGATGCTGCATCTTCCCTGAAAGAAACATCTGCCTGAACGATAACACGATAATATTTTCCAAACCTGTTGAAATCAGAAGCAAAACTGCTTCCATAATAAACCTGCAATGTTTCTAAAATATCAGATACCGATACATTCAATTGTTTCGCCCTGGCATTATCAATATTCAAAAGAAACTGTGGATTATTCGTATTAAATGAAGTAAACGCAAACGCAATTTCCGGTCTCTTTAAAAGTTCTTTAATAAAATCATTGGTAACCTGGCTGAGTTTGTCCAACGGACCTCCATTCCTGTCCTGAATCAATACTTCAAATCCACTGGTATTTCCAAAACCCTGAACCGTGGGAGGTTGGAAAATGAATACCTGTGCATCTTTTACAGCCGTCATTTTATTATTGATCGCGGCTACCACATCGTTAATACTCATTCTTGGAACGCGTTCCTTTTGCTCTTTTAATTTGATGAATCCTACTCCGTAAGCTGAACTGTTAATACCTGAAAGAATATTCAATCCACTGATCGCACCACGTTTATCAATTTGTGGAATCTCATCCAGCAGGCTGTCGATCTTCTTCAAAACCACATTGGTCCTGTCAAGCGATGATGATGGAGGAAGATTAAAAGAAACAATAACAAAATTCTGATCTTCAGCAGGAATAAATCCGGTGGGTGTATTCTTTACTTCCCAGATTGTAATAGCAAGTATTAATGTAAGTCCGAGAATACCCACCCATTTATGCCTGATCAGAAAGTTTACTACACCCGCATACCTTTCAGTGGTAGCTTTAAATCCTGCATTGAATGCATTTCCAAATCTTCTTGCAAAACCAATTTTCTTATGTTCTTCGCCTGGAACAGCATGCGGATTTTTTAAAAACAAGGCGCAGAGCGCCGGACTAAGAGTCAATGCGTTTAGAGCAGAAATTAAAATGGCGATCGCAAGTGTAAATGCAAACTGTCTGTAAAATATTCCCGCAGGACCCTGCATAAATCCCACGGGTACAAATACAGCTGCCATCACAAGTGTAATGGAAATAATGGCGCCCGAAATTTCATTCATGGATTGAATCGTTGCATCATGTGCATTAAGTCCCGTTCGTTCCATTTTGGAATGAGCTGCTTCCACTACAACAATAGCATCGTCCACGACGATACCAATAGCCAGTACCAGTGCAAATAATGTAAGCAGGTTAATGGTAAAACCAAAAAGCTGCATAAAGAAAAAAGTACCGATGATAGCGACGGGAACTGCAATAGCCGGGATCAAGGTCGATCTGAAATCCTGAAGAAATATAAATACAACCAGGAATACCAGAATAAACGCTTCCAGCAAAGTTTCTTCAACCTGTCTGATGGATGCATCCAGAAAATCCTTAGCACTGAAAATAGTAAAAGCATGCACTCCTTTAGGGAATTTGGCAGACGCGTTTTTCATCACCTCATCAATAGCGATGAGGATATCGTTCGCATTGGAACCTGCCGTTTGAAAAATCCCGATGCCCGTACCGGGACGCCCCATTACCATGGCATTGGAACTATAAGTATATGAACCAAATTCCACCCGCGCTATATCTTTCAGTTTGATTACTGAACCATCGGCGCCGGCTTTAATGATGATATCTTCATAATCTTTATTCTGGGAAAGCTTACCCTTGTATTTTAAAATATATTCAAAAGAAGCACTGCTGCCCTCCCCGAATCTTCCGGGTGCTGACTCCACATTCTGATCGTGAATAGCAGCTAAAACCTCCTGCACAGAAATATTATTGGTCGCCAGCCTGTCGGGCTGAAGCCAGATACGCATGGAATAATCCTTGGCGCCGAAAACCTGTGCCTGACCAACACCTGGAACGCGCTGGATCTCCGGGATGACATTGATCTTGGCATAATTCTGCAGAAATTTTTCATCATAAGCACTATCCGTGCTGTAAAGCAGGGTTACATTGATCATACTGTTCTGCTGCTTCTGAGTAGAAATACCTGCCTGTATAACTTCAGCCGGAATCTGACTAACGGCCCTGGATACACGATTTTGTACATTGACAGATGCCAGGTCGGGATTGGTACCCTGTTTGAAAAATACATTAATGGACATACTCCCGTCGTTGCCGGAAGTGGAAGTCATGTAGGTCATGTTTTCCACACCATTGATCGCTTCTTCCAAAGGTGTCGCCACTGCTCGGGCAACAACTTCGGCATTGGCACCCGGGTATACAGCATTCACGCTGACGGTTGGCGGCGCAATATCAGGGAACTGGGTAATCGGCAGAGAAATCATGGAGATCAGTCCCAGCATCGTGAGAATGATGGATATCACTGTTGATAAAACCGGCCTTTCGATAAATCTTTTAAACATCTTCCTTTTTTTGTTCCAGGTCCTGCCTTACATGGGGCGGACTTTCAAAAGACTATCCAGCGACATTTGCACGGGTACAATTTTAGCACCATCATTCAATTTATCTACTCCTGAATACACGATTTTGTCGCCAGCTTTAATCCCATTTTGAACGAGGTAATAATTGCCTGATCTTCCCAGGATATTTACTGATGTACTTGCTACTTTATTACTATCTCCCAATACGAACACAAAAACTTTATCCTGTAATTCAAATGTGGATTCCTGCGGAATGACCAGGCCATCCGGCTGCTGCACAGATATCCTTATGCGGCCTGTATTGCCCGATCTTAATATTCCATTTGGATTTGGGAAACTGGCACGGAAGGGAATCGCACCGGTTCCTGGTGCAAATTGACCGGAAACCATTTCCACTTTGCCTTTTTCGTGATAAACTGTATTATCGGAAAGAATAAGTTCAACAGGTGGCAGGTTTTTTATTTTCTCTTCGATGGTTTTTCCAGGGTATTCATCTTTGAAACGAAGGAAGGCAGTTTCACTTACAGAAAAATAAGCGCGCACGTCTTTTACTTCTGAAATATTTGTAAGCGGATCCTGGGATGTTAAGCCTGCCAGGCTTCCAATTTTAATATGAATTCTTCCAATATATCCATCCACAGGTGCTTTGATCAGTGAATATCCAATATTGATTTTTGCATTCCCTACCATGGCTTCAGCCTGTGCCACATATGCCGTTGCTGCGTCGTATGCTGCTTTAGCGGTATTGAGTTGAATAGGAGAAATTACCTGGTTCTGAACAAGTGGTTCCAACTTGTTCATATTGATTTTCGCACTGGCCTGGTTGGCTTTTGCAACGGCCAGCGATGCACTGGCGTTATTCAATGCTTCAAGATATGGCTGGTCATTTATCTTGAATATTGCCTGACCTTTTTTGACAAAAGCCCCTTCATCCACAAAAATCTTTTCTATATATCCACTCACCTGCGGTCTGATTTCTATATCATTACTGCCTTCCAGTGAAGCGGTATACTCTCGATAAGTTGTAAAGGGACGATCGCTGATATTGATAACTGGCAGGACTGGAGGCGGAGGTGCATAATAACCATTATTTGTTGCAGGATTATTACATGATTGTAAGGCAGCTATCACCAAAAGAACCAGCATTCCTGTATACAGGTATTTTCGCATAAGCTTTTTTTGATATAAGATTGATCCGGTTAAAATGGAAGGACTGCAAATGTAATCATGTAAAAAGTTCTATAAAATAATTGGAGTAAAGGAAATATTAAAATATTATGAACGGCTAATGGTAATGACCAATTCAGCACCCAATTAATTCCATGCTTTCTTTATAAAGCGCAGCCAGTTTCCATGCAGGATTTTACTGATATCCGTTTCTGAATAACCCCTTTGTTTAAGAAGATCCGGCAGTTTTTGTAAATCGGTAATAGTATCCAGATCATAGGGCGATTGTTCCGTGCCGAAAGCTCCATCCAGGTCACTGCCGATGGCGATATGGTTGGCATTGCCTGCTATCTGGCATATATGATCGTAATTGTCTATCAGACTGTTTAAATCAATACCCCTCGCTTTTGGAATGGAAAGGCCCCTTATCCAGCCATCCGTTAACATCCAGGCATCCATTACCCCGCCAATCACAGACCCTCTTTCAATGAGTATCCTGATCTGATCGTCCGTAAGCTGCCGCTGGTTTTTTACGAGTGCCCTGCAATTATGATGACTCGCCCAAACGGGGCCCTTAAATATTTCCATTGCCTGGCTGAATCCCAGATCAGTTAAATGCGTCACATCTAAAATCATATGCAGAGAATCCATTTCCTTAAGCAGAGAAATTCCGTTTGCACTGAATCCTTCTTCAGTACCCGTACCGCTGGCATATCTTCCTTCACCATAGTGAGCGGGACCCAGGGCCCTCAATCCATAAGCATAAGCTTTTTCGAGATAGGAAAGATTAACAAGGGAGTCGGCACCTTCTAAACTTAAAATAAAACCAACTGGTTTATCGCTATCAGGAATTGAATCGTTTTCCCATTTTTTTATTTGTGCATCGAGAGAAGTGATTTCGCTTACCTGGACCATTTCACCCTCATTGACCATTGCCTGGTACCACGCAAGCTGGGCCTGTGTTTGGGCCCAAGCCTGTTCAGGTGAATGCCAGCCGGGGAGCGGACTGCCCTGCCTAACATATCTTGCAATTTGTGTAGCCACTACAAGACCAATTTTCCCATCTCGTAATGCAGGGAGAGAAACTGTATTTCTTGCACGGTCCGGCTTATCATTCATTCCTTTTTCACGTTCGCGTAAATCCACAACCGGTTGTTTCAGGTCGCGGTTCCATTCCATGGCATTCATAGCGAGATCGAGGTGTGCATCTATTATAAACATGTTTGCAAATTAGTATCTTCATTCGTAAACACCAGCTATGTCTTTTCTGATTTTGCTTATAGGGATTTTTTTACTGATTCTATTAACTACCTGGGCAAAATTAAACGCATTCCTCTCTTTTCTGCTGGTCTCCATGGGTATTGGTCTGGCTAATGGCATGTCCATAGATGCGGTTACCCATGCGGTTCAGACTGGCATGGGCGATCTGCTTGGCTCCTTGCTCGTAATACTTGTCATAGGAGCGATGCTCGGAAAACTGATTGCCGATTATGGCGCTGCACAAAGGATCGTTTCATCTTTTATGAAATGGTTTGGAAGAAAATACCTGGTATGGGCCCTTGTAATTACGGCTTTCATCGTTGGGATCCCGCTTTTCTACGGAATTGGATTTGTTCTGCTGGTGCCACTGATCATCACTCTTTCTTATAAATATGATATTCCTGCAGTTTATATAGGTCTTCCCATGCTCGCTTCTCTTTCTGTAACACATGGATTCCTTCCTCCGCATCCTTCTCCAGTAGCGCTCATTCAGCAATATCATGCCGACCTCGGGCTTACACTGCTCTATGGATTTATCGTTGCTATTCCTTCAATTTTAATTGCGGGGCCTTTATTCGCAACCACACTTAAAAAATACAATAGAAAACCATTGGCCACTTTTGCAGGTAGAACTATTCCCGATGATGAACTGCCAGGTATTGCAGATAGTTTTATAACTGCCCTCCTTCCGGTTATCCTTATTGGTACGGCTACTGTGCTTCGGTTAACCATGCCCGGAGATTCCTTTCCCGTTAAAGTTTTTAACATACTCGGAGATCCTTCCATTGCTTTATTACTTACTCTGGCTTTTGCCATCTACGCATTGGTTTTGAAAAGAGGTAAAAAATTCGAACCCTGTATGATCTCTATGGCGGATGCGGTGAAAGATATTTCACTGATCCTGCTTATTATCGCAGGAGCAGGCGCACTGAAACAGGTACTTACAGAAAGTGGAACGGCGGCGCAGCTGACCCATGTAATGGAAGGACAGCATCTTCATCCTATTCTTGCTGCCTGGATCATTGCGGCATTTATCCGCGTTTGCCTGGGATCAGCTACAGTAGCGGGACTCACTGCGGCGGGTATAATCGCTCCGATGATCGTCGGATCCCATATCAATCCCAGCCTGATCGTTCTATCGACAGGCGCAGGCAGTCTCTTTCTCTCGCATGTGAACGATTCGGGATTCTGGTTATTCAAGGAATACTTTAATTTGAGCGTAAAGGAAACACTCAAAACCTGGAGTGTGATGGAAACTATTATCTCGGTCGTCGGGCTCCTGACGGTCGGACTCATTTATCTTATCACCAATCATTAAATGTTACATATGTCTGCTGAAAAAAAAATCAAAAAACTCAATCTTGAATTGCCTCCTGCACCGACTCCTATCGGAGTATATATTCCCCTGCTGGTCGTCGGTAAAAACTGTTATGTATCCGGACATGGCCCTCTTCTGCCAGATAAAACACTTATTCGTGGCCGCATAGGACAGGATATGGATGCTGAACAGGGTAAACTGGCTGCGCGTCAGGTAGGACTGGCCATTCTTGCCACATTAAAATCTCATCTTGGAAGTCTAAACAAAGTAAAACGCGTAATCAAAGTACTGGGAATGGTGAATGCCGATCCTTCGTTCGAAAAACATCCTTATATCATAAACGGATGCAGTGAATTATTTGCCGAAGTTTGGGGAAAGGAAAATGGAATCGGCGTCAGAAGCGCAGTGGGCATGGGGAGTTTGCCGGATAATATTCCGGTGGAAATTGAGGCGATTTTTGAGCTTGACTGATTTGGAACTTATCAGAGTATGGGAGTATGGGAATATGGGAGTATGGGAATGAAATTAGAAATGAGTTATGATCAGGAAATATTTATAAGATGAAAGAAAGATTCTGGTATGAAGTTGACAATATAGACGAAATAGATTCGCCGGCTTTATTGATTTTTCCAGCAAGAGCAAAAGAAAACATTCATAAACTAACTGAAAAAATAAATATCGAAAACTTACGTCCACATGTAAAGACCAATAAGATCGCTGAGGTGTGCAGCTTGATGCTGGAATCAGGAATCAGAAAATTTAAAGCGGCAACTATATCTGAAGCTGAAATGCTGGCTATGGTCAAAGCACCGGATACACTGCTCGCCTATCCTGTATATGGCCCCAAAATAAAAAGGCTGATCAGTCTGATAAAAAAATACCCAGATACAAAATTTTCTTCCCTTGTTGACCGGAATGATAATGCACAAACTCTTTCCAAATTATTTATGGAAGCAGGTTTGACGGCTGATGTTTTTATAGATCTGAATGTTGGAATGAACCGTACCGGTATAGCACCTGAGAAAGCAATGAATCTGTACCGGGAAATTAATTCTCTTCCCTCCGTAAATGTTTTGGGATTGCATGCTTATGATGGACATCTCAAAGATCCAAACCTAAAAACCAGGACTGAAAATTGTAACAGGGCTTTTGCACCGGTGTTAGTATTAAAGAAAGAAATGGAAAAACTCGCCGGCCATCCGATGACGCTGATTGCAGGAGGATCACCGACCTGTTTTATTCATGGAGCTGCGGGTGAAAGGGAATGCAGTCCGGGCACATTTGTTTTCTGGGACAAAGGGAATAAAGAACAATTACCTGAGCAACCCTTCGAATGGGCAGCCATCCTTGTTTGCAGGGTGATATCCATTCCGGCACCAGATAAAATATGTGTTGACCTTGGTCATAAATCTGTTGCAGCTGAAAATCTTCAGCCACGTGTATTTTTTTTGAATGCACCGGAAGCCATTCCAACAGCTCAAAGTGAAGAACATCTTGTACTGGAAGTTCCTGATAGTTCAAAATTCAAAACCGGCGATGTGTTATATGGAGTACCCTGGCATGTTTGTCCCTCCGTTGCGCTATATGAAAAAGCTCATGTCGTAGAAAATAACCGGGTCACCGGATTCTGGAAAGTGGTGGCGCGGAATCGCGAAATCACCATTTAAGCTTAAAGCTTAAAGCCTAAAGCCTAAAGCAAGTGTGATAGTGTGGTAATGTGGAAGCGTCAACATTAATAATTAATAATTGATAATCAATAATTATCTACTGATTCCCATTTAATTTCAGGATTGAAATATTTAAATAAAAGTGCCGATAATTTTCTTGTGAGAACCCATGCTTCGTTATTATGTTCCCAACTTTGATCGGTATTGTTTTTCGTAAATATGCTGAAGATATAAGGATGTGGAGCATTTACATATAAAACTTCATTCCGGCATTCATCCAGGGCGCCGCTTTTTGAAGCCTTAAAAACATCCGGTGGAATTTGTGATATAGCATTTTCATCCCAATACTCCCTGCCCAGAGTTCTTATCATGCGATCGCAAGCCCGCTTACTCAGAATTTTTCCCTCATCAATTTGTTCCATAAGTCGGGCCATTTCACGTGGAGTAGTTTGTCCCCATCCATAGATCGCCCTGTTTTGTTCCCTTCCGGGCGTACGACTATTAACACGCGTGTACAAATATCCAAGACTATCCATGATCTGATTTATCTGTATTCCACCACCCGCCAGCCCTTGCAATAAAAGACTGGCTGTATTATCGCTCAGCGAGATAGACAATAGCATTAGTTTACTCAACTGAATTTTTTCGTCCGGTTTGAATGAAGCCAGTATATCTTCTCCATGGTCATAGTTCAGCGTATCTTCATAAGTAATCACCTGATGAAATGCAAGTTCCTTCAGCTCAATTTTTCTCATAATTCCGATCATGATCGGAATCTTTACAATGCTTGCGGTAGGGAAAATAGTATCTGCATTGAAATAAGCAATACGATCTTTTTTCAGATCATGAACATAGATACCCACCGTTCCATGAAAACCTTTCACCAAATCATTGATCTGCCCCTGGAGATCCTTATCCGTTTTTTGTGCACAGGCATTTAAAAAAACAAAAAGTAAAAGGAAACTGAATAATTTTCTCATCAGAATAATTTTTGAGATACACAAAAATAGGGTTTGCCGAATTAGTAAACTGTTTTTGATTACAATAAAGAATGCCACAACTGATTTAACTTAGAGCCATTATTTTAGAGGACCATGCAAAAATTAATGGAAAAACAAATTATCGTACCTGGTTCTACTTCGGCATTAACGGCTACTGTATATCCGATTCTACTGATGATCAGTTTTTCACATCTGCTGAATGATACAATTCAATCGCTGATACCAGCTATTTATCCGATTGTAAAAACTAATTTTCATTTGAATTTTTCACAGATTGGTCTGATAACACTCACGTTCCAACTCGCAGCTTCTTTACTGCAACCCCTGGTTGGGATGTACACAGATCGACGTCCCAAACCATTCTCTCTTGCAACAAGCATGGTATTTTCATTGATCGGTTTGATTTCTATGTCGCTGGCTGGAAATTTTCATGTCCTATTAATTTCTGTTGCCCTGATTGGAATTGGTTCATCCATTTTTCATCCGGAAGCATCAAAAGTTGCTTATATGGCTTCAGGAGGAAAAAGGGGGCTTGCTCAATCCATATTCCAGGTGGGTGGAAACGCAGGATCGTCACTGGGGCCATTGCTCGCTGCATTGATCATTGTTCCCCTGGGACAAACCAGTATCGGATGGTTTTCCATCCTTCCGATGATCGCACTGATGGTATTGATTTTTGTTGGGCGCTGGTACAAACTAAATCTGAATGCCTATAAAACAAAAATTCAAAAAACAGATAAGGACAATCTGCATATTTCAAAAAGAAAGATCTTTTTTTCCATTCTGATACTTATTGTCCTGATCTTTTCAAAATATTTCTACCTGGCTTCCATGGTAAGCTACCTGACTTTTTACATGATAGAAAAGTTTCACGTATCTGTTCAGCATGCTCAGATTTCACTTTTTATTTTTGCTTTCGCAGTTGCTGCCGGCACATTACTGGGTGGTCCTTTGGGCGACCGGTTCGGAAGAAAATATGTGATCTGGTTTTCAATATTAGGCGTTGCACCCTTTACACTTTTACTACCTCACGCAAATCTTTTCTGGACGGTTATTCTGACAGTAATCATTGGTGTCGTGCTCGCATCTGCTTTTTCCGCCATCCTGGTATATGCACAGGAATTAATGCCAGGTAAGATCGGACTGATCTCCGGACTCTTCTTTGGTTTTGCTTTTGGAATGGGCGGGCTCGGTTCCGCTTTACTTGGCATATTGGCGGATCATAAAGGAATAATTTATGTTTATCAGGTATGCGCTTTCCTTCCACTGATTGGATTGCTTACTGGATTCCTCCCGAATATTGGTGGGAGAAAACGCCTCAAATCCTTATAAGGCTGATTGGTTATTTTTTCACTGTAAAAAAAACCACGTGGCTTCCAGGCACACCGGAATTCGAAATGCCCTGCACAACCAGCGCATATTTGCCGGGAAGATCTGATGTATAAAAGCTAAGCTGCTTTTCTCCGTCTGCACCCGATTTTATTTCCGGGGACCAGTATAATAAGGATCTGAAATCCGGCATACGACTGTTAAACTGTTCCTCCGTTTCATATTTCGGAGAATAGAATTCCCTTGCTTCAGGAATACCAGGATAATCAAGAACCAGGGCATGCGGGTCAAGAACTATTCCATCCAGATCCCCTTGGTATGTAATCAGATTTATTATTCCTGGATAAGTCTGATATCCAATGGCATATTGTCTGTTAATCAAATCGAGACGTTTGATTTTTAAAGGATCCTGCTGAATTAATTCATTCGTATAAAAAAATGGAACGCCATCTATCAATATCAACGGCTCATCCGGGAAAAATCTTTTGATAGGATTATTGACAAGAAATATTTGAAAATTATCACCCCGCCGGTTTACTTTCATGGAACGTACATACTCTCTAAGCACTTCTTCCATCGTCTGAAAACGGGTATAATCGTCCAGAATGTACTTTTCATCCGGAACCACATAAAAGGTATTGGAATCCACACTTTGCATATTGAATTTGCTGAGCCTGGTTCCGTTGTAAACATGCCTTACCTGTTCATGGATGCTCTGATACAACAGGGTGGGTGAATTTATATTTGGAATTGGAAATTCCGGTAAAAGTCCTGGTGCAAAATTTTGTGAGAAGGGACTTGAAATTTCGATATGAGAAGCACTATCTTCTTTTGGATTTGTTTGAACAACTAGTTCCTGTGTCCCGTAGAAGCCTGTTACTTCAAATTTTACCCGTCCGGTCCCATCACTTAGTGTGGGGCGATATTGTGTTCTCGTTGAAGGAACAGATAAATAAACGCCCTCATATGGTACGCCCTGGCCGGTTTTATTGTTCACCAGCTTGCCGGTAATAATATGACCGTCAAATTCGGGAGAAAATTCTACCGCTAAAGATTTATGCTGAACAATATCTTTCCAGTTAAACCGCCTCCATCCATGAGTTAACATAAGATTTTCCATATCCTGTTCCCTGGATTTTCCGTTATCCTCGAAATAAAATGCAGGCGATTCAATCGCACCAAGTTCTGACGACAGGTACAGATAATTACGGATATTGGTTTCATCAATATCCTGCAATGAATCAAGTCTGTAAACCGCCAAAGACATGTCTGCACTTACCGGACTTCCCTGCTGATCTTTTGAAGTAAGGTTTAAACTTATTTTTTCCCGGATACCATAGTCAGGATTAGTAGCTGCAGATATCAATAATTTATTTTCAGGAAATTTAAAATATAAACGTTCACAAACGGGCTGGCCATCTCTGTTGAATACAGTGAATTGCGAAATTCCGTCTTCCAATTCGCCTGAATCAACAGCAAAAGAAAAACTATGGCCGGACAGTCTTCCTGATTTTGCCGGCAAAATGCTACGCTGACCATGTACAACCAGGTAGATATCTTCATCTTCCATATCCTCAGATACACGAACATTTAATGTGACCTGTGAAGAGTGGTTTTTTGAAAGGCTGATAACATAACCGCTTGCATAGGCTGCAGGGAGTTCTTTTGTAATGGTTTCGCCTTGCGGGAAACGGATGAGCGCTTTGTAGGACTGTCCGGTAGCAGGCGTAAATATAAAATTGCCTAATCCCATATGCAAAGGTTGAAACTTCAGAATGGTATCACCGTTCTGATTCATCAGCAGGCCTTCACATTCAAGACCCCTTCCATATGCGTCTGTTATGCGAAAACCTACTTTCGATTCAATCTGCCGGACAAGATTGCCGCCTTCAGGGAAAAATTGTATGTCATATTTTTTTATTTTTCTAAATGTAGAATCAGGTTGCAGGTTTTTCGTGTTTATAATCCGGATGGGTTTTTCAAAATAATACTCCGGATCGAAATTCTTCATCCAGCTTGTATAGGCTCTTAGCCTGTATGTGCCTGAAGGAATGTTAATCGGGATAATTATGGAGCCATTTGACTCACCCGGTTTTAGTGATACTTTTTGCTGTAACATGGGCCGGTTATTTCGGTCCAGGATTTCGACATATGCGATTTTACTTAGGTTTGCCGGGGAATTATTAAATGCATCTACATAATAAATACGGAACCAGCATATCTCCCTGGATATGTAAGAGTCTTTATCGGTATGAACAAAAAGTTTTTCCTGAAAAAATTCGTTACGGTATTGATTGTAGTTGTTCAACAGGTTCTTTCCTACAAGCATATTCTGCGAAAAGGCAGATGGTAAAATAAGTATGAGTTCCAGGAAAAGGTAAAACACGATCCTGGTACCAGCACTTTGTTTTTCTATATAAAACTTTTTCTTCATTTTAAATTTGAAACGCTTACATAATTATTGCCAGAAATCAGGTTTAACAAGTGTTCCTCCCTTTAACCGGCAATCAATACATTCCGGAACTGAAAATGTTACTCTACACGGAAAACCCATACAATATATGTAGGCGTTTGGAATATAAGTTCCGGCATTGAAATAAGTGGCCAATGACGACGGATCCAGGCCGATGGTATCCAGTGCGCAAGATTCATAACCACTGTACACTATTGTAGGCGGTATTTGGCTTCTGTTTATAAACATCCTTTTTTCAGTTTCCGTTGAGGTTCCGATAAATCCGATCACCAATTCCGTAGGATCCGCTGAATTATGAATATTGCCACCTGTTTCAGATGGCAGTGCATCAAAAATAGATCCGAGTGCCTCTGTGTTTCTTTGGACCTTCTGAACCCATTCATACCAGTTCTGTGAAAGCACAGTCTGTTTAACCAGTATACTGTACTCGTCGATCAGTTTATCTGTATTATCATATGGCACAAGTGCAACCGGATATTCATAAATAACATTGGAACTTAATTTTTCAGTGCTGGCAATATTAATCGTAGTTGAAGCATCCGAACGCCAGCAAGTGTAAAGCAGTTCACTATCTGTTCTTAATGCGAGGCCACCTGCGACGTATTTAAGTGTTGATTCATATATTGAAGTATATTTCCAAGTTTCATCATAGGACCATTGATAATATCCCGGCTGGACCAACGGATTATGTGTGGTAACATAAATGGTAACTCCATTGGAGGCTGCTGTCCAGCTAAGCGAATCGATCGGCGGTGATACATTAACAGTTGATAAATCAGATAAGTAATCTTTTCCATTATTGGTTTTGATATGAAGCCTGTATTGCTGTGTTGGATCCAGATTCAAACCAGTATCGGAATAATTGCCGGTAGTCAATTCAGACAAAGGGATACTCATGCCATTTGTAGATTGAATTTCAACCTGAGCCCCGGATTCTGGAATTAAGACAGGTGAATCCAATCCTGTGGATCTGGACATCTGGATAGATGTAGTTCCCGTAATGTTGATGAATCCTTCAACAACGAGGAAACCTGTAGCCTGTCCTTTTATATTCGCTACATATTTATCCGTACATGCCCCCAGAACAAACAACATCAAAACCCAATGTTTCATTTTCATCAGATTCAATTAAAATCTTACATTAAAATTTATAAAAGGAATCGCACTTCCAAATATCGAAAGCTGATATCCGTTTAATGCCCCGTTTTGAGAGACATAATAAACCGAATAAGGGTTGTGTCTTCCAAAAACATTGTAAACTCCGATCGTCCAGGAGTTATGAAACTTCTGGTGAACTTTGTGATTCCCGTCTATATTCATCGAAAAATCAGTCCGGTAATAATCTGGTATGCGATATGCGTTCCTGTCAGAATACAAAGTCCGGAACGAATTATAATAAAAATAAGATCCCGTGGGTAATGTAATGGGGCGGCCAGTTGTGTAAGTACTGTTCAGAGAAATACTAAACCGGTGATTCACCCTGTAATTTGCCACCATGGTGGCTGAATTTGGCTGATCATAATTCGAAGGATAATAATTACCATTGTTTATAATCTCTCCTGCATAAGGATCTGCCTGTTTCAATTCTACTCTTGAATAAGTATAACTCAGCCAGCCATTCAGTTTGCCTGTTGCCTTTTTGATAAGAAACTCTATGCCATAAGCCCGGCCATTGGTATTGATTACATCCGTTTCAATATGATGATTCATAAGCAGCACTGCCCCGCTTTTATAATCGAGAATATGTTCCATAGTTTTATAATAAACTTCTACTGAGGTTTCAATGGTATTATTCTTTAAATTTTTATAGAAGCCCAGAGAGTACTGATTTCCCCACTCGGGAACGATATTTGGATCACTGAGTTTCCAGATATCTGTAGGTGAGATGGCAGTCGTATTCGACAATACATGTATATACTGGCGTTCGGTATTATAACTTGCCTTCATTGAGAAATTGTCTGTAAACTCATACCTCAATGAAAGGCGATATTCCGGACCTGAATATGTTTTTATAAACTGATTGGCACCATATGTTTTTACATCGACCACATTATCCGGCGATTTTGGAACATCGGGTGGATACTGATTGACTGACTGAGGACCAAGGTAATTGTAAACTGAAAATCTGATACCGGCTTCAACCACAAATTGAGGAGTAATGGTGAATTTATCACTGAGATAAACTGCGCTTTCCAATGCCTGTTCCTTTTCTACCGTATCTGCTGCTACCAATGATTCTTTTCCAATTGGCGTATACGTGCCAGGCTGCAGCACATAATACATTGAGTTAAGTCCGAATTCCAGGGAATGTTTGGGACTAAGGAAATAATAAAACTGCGCTTTAAGATAAGATTGATTTATTCCAAAAGCTAGTTTAAAAGCATTCACCGGATTTGCCGTGCTGCTTATATCATAATTGTATTTGTCATATCCAGTAATAAATACCCCGTATAATTTATCAGTGAAAGAATGTTTCCATTTCAGCGATAGATTCATATTGCCATACCCATAAGTAGTGTCGCTGTTCAGGTTGAATTTGTCACCGCTGGTATAGGCTGTCAGGTATAGATTATTATTCTTGTCGATCTGGTGACTTACATTCAGATTCAGATCATAAAATGAAGCATTGCTATTTTTATATTGTTCCGGCAGGAGGCCCAGAAGCCAATTAGCATAGGTAGTTCTTCCAGCAATAATAAATGAGGTTTTATCTTTAACGATTGGTCCTTCAAATTCAAGCCTGCTCGTTACCAGGCCTATTCCGGCATTGCCTTCAAATTCCTTTTTATTTCCTTCTCTGGCGGTAATATCCAGCACTGATGATAACCTTCCTCCATATCTGGCCGGAATACTGCTTTTATATAATTCCACACTTTTAACCACATCAGGGTTAAAGGCTGAAAAGAAACCAAAAAAATGAGAAGGGTTATATATTGTCGCGTCATTAAAAAGGATCAGGTTCTGGTCGGCTGACCCTCCTCTTACATTTAATCCTGTACTTGCTTCACCTACTGACTTCACGCCCGGAAGAGTCAGCAATACGCGTAAAAGATCAGCCTCACCAAAAACAACCGGTACCTGTTTGAGGGTTTTGATATCCATTTTCTGTACTCCCATCGTGACGCCCCGGATATTGCTCAATTTTTCTGCAGAGACGATAACATTCTTCAGCATCATAACCTGGCCCTGTAAATCAATATTCATTTTACCATCGCCCGACAAAAGGATCTGCCGGCGTGTATCCTTCATTCCTATACTTTGAATATTAAGAATGTGGCGTCCTTTCGTTAATGAAATTGCATAATAACCATATTGATCTGAAGCAACACCAACCCGGGGTTTATCTGTATATATGGATGCACCCGCAATCGACTCCCCGGTTTTTGCATCCCGCACATAACCTGTAATCAGTGCATTCGGTGAGCCATTATTGGCTGAATTTACCCCGATCTGGTAGAGTTTATTTTCGAGGGCAGCGATTTGTGTTTTAGTATTCTGATTTTGATCCTCCTCTATCTCCACGTGATAAGCCCGGTGTTTCCCTTTTAAAGAATCCAGGGTAGCTGTGAGATTTGTTTGGATAAGTGCTTCTTTAGTCAGAAAAACCTCATCATGAGGACCAATGGCATAATTAAAACTTGTACTGGCAAAAGCACGGTCCAGAACGGTACTCAGAGGTTCCCTGTTAACTGAAAAATTGAATTTAAGACTGTCAAATAAAGAAATATCATAGTAAAAAAAATAGTCGGTCTGCGATTCTATTTCTTCCACCAGCTCCTGGATAGGTGCATCATGAAAAGTTACAGTAATAAGGTTCTGTGCATTTTTTTGTGCATGTAATCCCGTACTTAAACAACCCAGTAAAATAACCAGGAGCAAACACCTGCCAGAATATCCCATAATTTCAGTTAGCAATTTTGTCGAAATAATCCGCCACCTGGGTGAGTGCATTATCCTTGTCATCCTTTAAATCCAGATCGTTCTTCCTGATAAACTTTTGTATATCTTTCTTGTGATCGTACATGATTTTCAGTAATTCACGTTTTGAATTTACAGTAACATAAGAATTCAATCTCCAGATATAATAATCATTGGTTTCATCCATATACCGCCTCAGACCCTCTGAAACTGTCAGGATTTCCCTTACCTTTTTAGTAGTGTATTTCAACAGTTTTGACTTCCCCGAATAAAGAATCTCATAGAATCCTTCTGAAGGAAGGCCTTTGTCAAGACTGTCTAAATACATATAAATAAAACGATGGCCTGCAAGCGTGAAAGAGCTGACTCTTTCATTAACCAATTTTAATTGGTACGCCTGATCCATCACAACCAGGTATTGACGATAATCCTCGTAAAAAATGGAAAGGTTCGGATATGGTATATTATCGTATACTACCGACCCTTTGGTTGCCTTGTTGGTAAGAAAATATGCGCTTCCTTTCTGAAATGTTAAATCAAAGCCCGGATAAAGGCTCCCATTAAAAAGCCGGGACTGATCTCCTACCTGATCGAAATATAAGGATGTGGTATGCGCAATGGCTGACTGGTAAAAAATACTATCTTCCTGTCGGGATTGAGCAGAGGCCGGGATAGTAAAATACAAAACGGTAAGCAAGAGTAAAGCAGGCAATCCAAATTTCATTTCAATTCGTTGATTTGAAACACAGCTTACCTCTCAGGACATGCATCATAGGGTTATTGCTGCTTCCAATTAATAATCAAGGCAATATACAGATTTTTTATATATAAATTTTAAAAATGAAAACACAAAGGGTTTTTATAACGGTCATGGGCATATGTTTAATTTGTTTTTATTCTTTATCCGGAATAGCTCAAAATAAAATCCATGATTTCCGGGTTATCGCATTTTATACAGGCAGAGCAGACCTCGCACATATAAGTTTTTTACATGAAGCCAATCGATGGTTTCCTAAAATGGCAGCGGCAAATCATTTTACTTACGATTCAACAAATGACTGGAATAATCTGAACGAAAAATTTCTTTCACAATACCAGGTTGTTATTTTCCTGGACTCCAGGCCAGACAGCCCCGCACAAAGGAAAGCCTTTGAAGAATATATGAAGAAAGGCGGTGGCTGGATGGGATTTCATTTTGCAGGATTTGCACTTACACCCTCTGAATTTCCACAGAACTGGGACTGGTACCACAATGAATTCCTTGGCTCAGGTTCTTATGTCAGCAATACCTGGAGACCAACCCCTGCTGTACTCCGCGTATTAGATAAAAATCATCCGGTTACAAAAAATCTGCCGGA
>JABDDT010000035.1 GCA_013287475.1 Bacteroidota bacterium | reverse complement strand
TTATTCCATCCAGAAATTATTGGAAAAAGAGCTGATCGTAATCATTGGACGCAATGAAGACATGCCCGGGAAACCACTGATATATGCAACTTCCAAATCATTTATGGATTATTTTGGCATTAATCAAACCTCCGACCTGCCAAAACTCAGGGAAGTTTTGGGAGAAAGCCTGGAGGAACCTTCCCTGCTGAATTATAAACCCATCACGCCGGAAATAAATCCCGCCCTCGTTGTAAGTGAAGAAGGTGAATTGCTTGAAAATAATCCCTTATCGCCCACGTCAGAGGATGAGGAAGATAAAGCTTAAAGCCTAAGGCCTAAAGCCTAAGGCCCAAAGCTTAAAGCTATTGATTTAGGAAAATGTAAATATAATTTCCACACTCTCACACCCTCACACTTTCATGCTTGATTGTTATATTCGCAACCATGATGAACTCCCTTTCCCATGCCGATCTTATTACTATAGCAGAAGAATATGGGACACCTGTTTATGTATATCATGCAGAGAAAATTAAAGAACAATACAGGAAGCTGCAAGATGCTTTCAGTAATTCCAATACTGTTTTTTTCTACGCCTGCAAAGCACTCACCAATGTAAACATACTTCGGTATATAAAGAACCTGGGTGCCAATGTAGACTGCAGTTCCATTAACGAAGTGAGGCTTGCACTCCACGCCGGATTTCCGCCTTCCCGGATTCTTTATACATCCAATGGTATCGATTTTAATGAAATCAGAGACGCGAAAGAGCTTGGTGTATATATAAATATTGACAGCCTCTCCAATCTGGAAAAATTCGGCAATGCTTTCGGTTACTCATACCCGGTAGGCATCCGGCTGCGCCCGAATATTCTGGCAGGTGGAAATATAAAGATTTCCACCGGACACGATAAAAGTAAATTCGGAATTCCTGTTGAACAGATTGAACAGATTCTTAAACTGGTAAATAAATATAAGCTGCGGATCAGTGACCTGCATATTCATACAGGCAGTGAAATAAAAGATGTGGATGTTTTTCTCAAAGGAATAGAAGTGTTATTCGACATAGCACCACATTTTGAAAACCTGGAATTCATTGACCTCGGTGGTGGATTTAAAGTGGCAAGCATGGCAGGTGAACAGGAAACAGATATTCTTTTACTTGCTGAAAAAGTAAGCAGGGCATTCGCCAGTCACCCATATAAAAAAGGCAGGAACCTGCAGGTCTGGTTTGAACCAGGAAAATTCCTGGTAAGTGCAGCCGGAAATTTTATTGCCAAAGTGAATGTGATGAAAGAAACCGCAACGGCTGATTTTGTCAGTGTAAACAGCGGTTTCAATCACCTTATCCGTCCCATGTTTTATGATGCTTATCATCATATCGAGAATATCAGTAATCCTGATGGCCCGTTAAAAAATTATTCTGTTGTAGGAAATATTTGTGAAACAGACACATTTGCATGGGACCGGCCGCTGAACCAGGTCCGCGAAGGAGACTTGTTGGTATTCCGTAATGCGGGCGCTTACGGGTTTGAAATGTCATCTAACTTCAATTCACGTTTTAAACCGGCTGAAGTCATAGTACTGGAAGGCAGGGCTCATTTGATCCGCCGCAGAGATCAGTTTGATGATCTTCTCCGCAACCAGCTTGAAGTGATTTAAATTTTTTCATCTTCTGTGCTTTATTTATTTTAAGGGTGTTTTGGAATTAAATTCCACAATTCTTCATCCTAAAATATTTTACATGCCTATAAGAATGACAGACGATCCGGCTGAATCAGACGACAGTGGCGGAGGTTTTGAAGGTGGTGGTGACAGGGGAGGTGGCGGATCCGGTGGTGGCGGACTCTTTGGTTTACTTCCGCTAATATTTGGTCTTATACGCGGACCCAAAAGTCTTCTTCTGATCATAGGACTCGCAGTTGCAGGATATTTTATATTAGGCCGCGGAGGCGGATGTAATATTGCTTCAGTCTCACAGCAAGCTCAGCAACTGGCAACAGGGGGTATTCTCGATCCGCGTGTTTTTGATAAGGCCAAAGTATATGAAGCTCTTGCTGATGATGATAATAAAAATCCGCTGCCTGAATCAGCCAACCTGCAAAAATATGCACCTGCAGTGGGCGATCAGGGAAAACAGGGAAGTTGTGTGGCCTGGAGCAGCGCCTACGGTGCACGAACCATTTTGGAATCTGTCAGAACAGGCTCGGATCCAAATGCATTAAAATTCAGTCCTGCTTTTTTATATAATCAGATCGGACTGAACGGATGTGACGGATCTTATATCAACCACGCCATGGAATTCATGAGCCAGCGGGGTTCTGTCCCTTACGATGCATTTCCTTATAATGATCAGGATTGTAAACGCCAGCCCGATGAACAATTATTGGATCAGGCCAGAAAATTTCGCATGCGTGGTTCAAACAGACTGACTATAGGTGACCGGACAGACCAGATTGATTTACGTGCAATAAAAGAAAATCTTTCACAGGGTGCTCCCGTCGTAATTGGAATGATGGTGGGTGGTAGCTACATGCAGCCTATGATGGGCAAAGATGTCTGGATTCCCGATCAGGATGATAAAACTATGATGGGATTCGGAGGTCATGCCCAATGTGTTGTCGGATATGATGACGCGAAATACGGAGGAGCTTTTCTGATTATGAACAGCTGGGGGCCGCAATGGGGCAACAATGGTTTTGCATGGGTCAATTACAATGTTTTCAAATACTTTGTAAGAGAAGCATACGGACTTGAAGCAATGCCTGCAGTAGGGGCTGCAGCAAACAGACCATTTGAATGCGAAGTAGGCTTGGTACAGGTTAGTTTTAATGGAAAGAAAACTGTTTCCGGCAATTATATTCAATTGAAAAAAACTTCTGATTATGTATTCGAAACGACAGAAGCTATAAAAGCAGGCACCAGGTTTAAAATGGAAATTCGGAATGAATCCGAATGTTTTATTTATGTATTCGGAAAAGAAACAGATGGAAGCAGCTACACATTGTTTCCTTATCCGCGTTCAGACGATCCCACAAAAACTAAATATTCTCCTTTTTGTGGAATAGCAGGATACCGTTTATTCCCGAAAGATAAAAGTATGGAACCGGATAGTATTGGTACTAAAGATATAATGGGTGTGGTAGTAAGTAAAGACAGTTTAAACTGGAGTTCGCTTAATGAAAAAATCAGCTTGAATAAATCAGAAGATTATGGAGAAAGACTCCGTTCTGCTCTTGGATCGTCTACCCGGTTCATCCAGGCTGATCTTTCTTCAAAAGGCAATATTCATTTTAAAGGGGACGAAAATAGTAACCGTATTGTAGCTTGTATAGTTGAGGTAAATAAATAAAAAAAACAGCCACCATAAGGTGGCCGTCTAAATCTGTTTAAGAGTCATCAAATTTTAGTTTTCCGTCAAGAAAAGGTACAGATTTCAGAGTTTTTCGACATTGGATTTCGTTCGGTTTTCAAAAAGGATAAGGGTTCAGGGATCGTCAACGTTTTTTCTAAGGTATTGGATTCGTTTTCATAGGTTTAATATCTTCTAATGGTCTGATCAGTTATTCGGTTTTCTTAGGATTCGGTTCGGTTTTTCTCAGTTCGGATTCTTTCGGTTTTCTTAGGATTCAGTTCGGTTTTTCTCGGTTAGGATTTTCGGGTTTCATCGGATCAGATCATTCGCGCGCTTCAACAATACAAAGATGCAAAGCCTTTCACGCTTTCTTTAACTTATTCGACCGGGTAGGTAAAACCTTCGATTTTTGGGTAAAAAACCACGATAGATGGGTTTTAATGTCCTGTATCTAAGGGTAAACCCTTATGGATGAATGGTTTATTTGTCCTTTATAAGGAAACTTCAAAGTATTCAAATCAAGAACTTTTACTGATCTTAGATATATTTTGTGTCTGCCATTGCTTATTATTCTTTGGAGTAATTATGAGAAAGGCTGAGCGGGTATTTTGTCAATTAAAACTATGATATGAAAAAAGGATTATTACTGAGTTTTCTTTTGATGAGTTTGAATATTTTATTTGGTCAAAATGAACAAAAGGATAGTTTGCTTTATAACAAGCGGGATTTTTTCCTGCAAAATTTTAACCCGGATGCTGTAAATGCCTTTCGCTCAGCAAGTGGAATGCCGGGTCCTCTGTATTGGCAAAACAACGCCAGCTATCTGATACATGCTACTTTAAGTGAAAAAGATACCAGTATTACAGGCGATGTAGTTATTTCTTATACCAATAACAGCCCTGATAAACTGGACTATTTATGGCTCCAGTTAGATCAGAATCTTTTTGATCCTGCATCAAGAGGTGCAGCTGCTACGCCTGTTTCCGGTGACAGGTTTGATGTAAGAAAATTTAACCTGGGAGGCTATCATATTGGTCTTGTATCCGTCACTTATGCGGGTAAGTCGTACAATGTTCAGCCGGTGATATCTGATACCAGAATGCAGATTCGTTTACATAATCCGCTTTTACCAAAAGGCGATAAGATATCCGTCAGAGTAAATTACAATTTTGCGATTCCGAGTCACGGTGCTGACCGCATGGGAAGAATGCATGCAAAAAAAGGAGAGATATATGAAATTGCACAATGGTATCCGCGCATGTGTGTATATGATGATGTGGAAGGATGGAACACTTTGCCTTATATGGGACTGGGTGAATTCTATTGTGAATATGGAAATTTCGACTATTATATTACTGTACCTGCGGAAATGATTGTATTCGGTTCCGGCGATTTGCAAAATGCTTCCGAAGTATTAACTACCGGAGAAATAAAAAGAATTTCATCTGCAGCAATATCTGATAAAACTGTTTCAATAATCAGTCAGGATGAAATTGGAAAGCCTTCTGTCCGGCCCCTTGCCAAAGGAAACCTTACCTGGCATTTTATCATGAAGAATAGCCGCGATGTTGCATGGACAGCTTCAAAAGCGTTTGTGTGGGACGCCGCCAGGATTAACCTTCCTTCAGGCCGCAAGGCAATTGCCATGTCCGCTTATCCGGAGGAAAGCGCTGGCGATAACGGGTATTCCCGGGGAACGGAATACTTAAAAAACAGTATAGAAATATATTCAAAAAATTATTTTGAATATCCCTGGAATACAGCGGTAAATGTAGGAGGATCAGTAACAGGTATGGAATATCCGGGAATTATTTTCAATGAATACAGCGCACAAAAGGCATTTCTATGGAATCTCGTTACACATGAAATCGGACATAACTGGTTTCCAATGATTGTCGGTTCCAATGAAAGAAAATATATGTGGCAGGATGAGGGATTCAACACATTTATAAATTATCAGGCTTCACTTATTTTCAACAATGGCGAGTTTGCCAAAGATCCGATGACAAGCCGAAGAATCTTTAGTATGCTTGATCCGGCAACCTTGCGGAGGTATAAAGACCCGCTTATGATGGTACCGGAAGCAATGGCCTTGACCGACTATGGACAATACTATGGTAAAACTGCCTTTGGATTGATTTTACTGCGCAATGTGATTTTAGGAAAAGACCGTTTTGATTATGCATTCAGGAAATACACCGAGTACTGGGCATTTAAGCACCCCACACCCAACGACTTCTTTCATTGCATGAATAGCACTGCAGGTGAAGATTTGAACTGGTTCTGGAAAGAATGGTTTTTTACTACCTGGACGCTGGACCAGGCATTGTCTGATGTAAAATATGTAGACAATGATTCGTCAAAAGGTATCCTGATAACCATTGAGAACAGAGGTAAAATGATCATGCCGGTAAGTTTGAAAATCATTCAGACAAATGGCGATTCAGCCATTGTTCAATTGCCCGTGGAAATATGGCAAAGAGGAGGAGTATGGACACTCAAATATGCGTCCACAGGAAAGATTGATAAAGTAATCCTGGATCCCAATAAAGAATTGCCGGATGCTGATAGAAAAAACAACGAATGGATTATGAAGGACCGATAGCCGATAACCGATAACCGTTGACCGATAACCGTTGACCTTTGATCATTGATCGATCTCCAAAAAGTAGTTTTAGGCTTTAGGCTTTGGGCTTTAAGCTTTAGGCTTACACAATATTCAACCTTCTGAAAACATCAGCTTTATTGGCCTTGCTGACAGGAATTTCATTTCCCTTGATGAATAAAAGATTTTCCCGCATATCGTCGATTTTATGGAGGTTAACGATATAGGAACGATGCACTTTGAGGAAGTGCTGTTTACTTACTTTTTCCTCGAGATTTTTAATGGTATTATGGGTAATATATTTCTTGCCATCCATAGTAACAAACTTTACATAGTCGCCCATACTTTCAATATATAAAATAGCATCGTTGTTCAGCCTTATCAATTTGCCATCTGTTTTGATATAAATATGGTCTGAAGCGCTATTGGTAGAAATAGTTTCTTTAGAAGGTTGAATTTTCTGTAAAGCCTCCATGAATCGCTGGTAAGTAAAAGGTTTCATCAGATAATCAGAAACATTATACTGAAATGCATTGTAAGCATATTCCGATTTGGCGGTTGTAAGAATAACTTTCGGCGAAAATGCTATTTGATCTAGCAATTCAAAACCATTGGCGCCGGGCATTTCCACGTCGAGAAATATCAGATCCACCGTATTACTGTTAAGAAATGAAAGCGCATCAGTGACATTGCTAAAATGCCCCCTGACTTCAACCTGTCCGCTTTTTTCACAGCAGTTCTTAAGGTAATTCGCGGCTACCTGCAGATCTTCCACAATTATACAGCTGAGACTCATGAGCAATTGCTATTAAACAGTTCCAATTTTTTCTTTTCTTCTTCTATAAGTAGTTTGCTCTGAAATATTTTGTTTTTTAATGCTTCAAATTCACCTGAGAGTTGATCGGGTGAACTGACCGTGCTGCAGATTTGTTCAAATTGCTGGCATTGCTGTTGAACGGAGGTGAGTCCCACGAATCCAAATACTGGTTTGATTTTATGAACAGATGCTTTTAATGCTGCAAGGTTGCCGGAAGAATGACTGAATTCAATATTATCGGTTAATGATACATATTCATCCAGGACAGTATTGAATACTTCCTGCATGTAGTTATAGTCATCGCCGTAGAGGCTATTAAGGTAATTCGCGTCTATTTCGGCGTTGAAAACGAATGCATTAGCTGTTTTCAGGTGATTCATGTTATGGATTCATTTATATTAACGCTTTAAATAATAATTATTATGCCTGCCGCGTTTTAATATTCAAATAATTTCATCTGATACCCTCCCTGAAATCCCGCCTATCGCCCATTTTGTGGTCTGTCTATCAGGATATTGTATATTCGGGATTAGATCCGGCTAATACTCTTTCCCAACGGAAGAAAATAATCAGGTTCAATCAGTTCATATTTCTTACCCTTTGCGGTACTCTTCTTTCAGTAGTCAGTTATTTTACTTTAAGTCTATATATAAGTGCACTGGTAAATCTTTCAGCAGGTTATATTTTTATCCTTGCCTTTCATCTTAATTCCAAGAAAAGATTTGAACTGGCACGTATCATAGCCATCGTCAATCTCAATCTCTATCTGATTGTTATGAATTATATGGAAGGATTACGTGCAGGCGAGTACCTGCTCTATTTTCCATACTTCCTCGTAATGACCCTGGTGATTGATGTGAAAAGAAATTTCACAGAGCTGAAATTTGTTTACCTTATTACCATCATCTCTGTACTGATTTGTTTGAACCTTAGTCCCTTTGAAAATTATTACCAGGTCCGGATAGCCGGAATGTTCACACGATTGTACAGTTCTAACCTGGCGATCTCTCTAACCCTGACTACTTTTTTCTCTTATTTTATTTTCCGTGTTAACCGTGACCACGAAGAAGCGATTTTGAAAGAAAAGCATTTTGTAGATACTATATATAATACTTCCCTGGATGGTGTGCTGATCATGGATTCAGAAAGCCGTAAAATCATCGGTTGTAATAACAGAGCCTGTGAACTCCTGCACATAAAAAATAAAAAAGAAATAGAAGGTACGGCCATCGAAGACTGGTTCACCAGCGAACATATCAAGTTATTCAAAACAATTGAATTGAATCTTTCTACTGAACAGGCAAAAGACTGGCAGGGAGAGCTGGCATTAACTTCTGCAGAAAGAACCTTTTTCGCATTCGTAAATATTGTACCCTTCCTGGATTTTGGAAAAAGATTTTTGAAGATCAGTATACTGGATATTTCTGAAATAAAGACCGCCCAGTTTGAACTGATGAAAGCCAAACAAAAAGCCGAAGTGGCATCTCAGGCTAAGTCTCGTTTTCTTTCCAATATGAGTCATGAGTTGCGCACTCCGCTCAACGGGATCATTGGAACTTCAAATTTATTGCTGCAGGAAGACTATCTGCCTGATCAGAAGTCTCATCTCGATATTCTGAAATATTCATCCGAGCACATGATGATGCTCATCAATGAGATCCTTGACTTTGGTAAAATTGAAGTTGGAAAACTGCAATTGGGAGAACATCCGGTAGATCTGAAAAAATTTCTCGAGAAGATAAATCTCCAGTTCTCAGCACAGGCACATGCGAAGAACCTTGGTTTCAAAATGGAATACGACAGTCTGGATATCGAAGTGATGACAGATGAAACCCGGTTGAACCAGGTATTCAGTAACCTGCTTTCCAATGCTATCAAATTCACCCATTATGGTGAAATTACTGTTGTAGCGAAAAAGATATTTTCAACCAGTCAGAAAGCGACCATTCAATTCATGGTAAAGGATACCGGTATTGGCATTCCTTCCAATAAGCAACAGGAAATATTTGAAAGTTTCACACAGGCAGATGTAGATACTACCCGGAAATACGGAGGAACAGGACTTGGATTGTCCATCACTAAGAAACTGGTCAATCTGTTTCATGGCGAATTACAAGTCGAAAGCGAAGAGGGCAGGGGCTCTACTTTTCATTTTACATTAAAGCTTGCCATCAATGAGAACAGGAAGCGTTATATAAATGAAGAACGTGTAAAACATTTATCTCTTTTTCCTGGTATCAAAGTATTGGTAGCTGAAGATAATGCTATCAATATGTCTATTGCCCGTCGTTTTCTTCAGAAATGGGGAATCGAAGTAAAAGAAGCATACAATGGTAAGGAGGCCGTGGAGCTGTTTTCCCAACATACATTCGACCTGATTCTGATAGATCTGGAAATGCCTGAAATGGACGGCATTACCGCCCTGGGAGAAATAAAAAAAATAAATGCTGCCGTGCCGGCCATTGCATTTACGGCCGCTGTTTATGATAATATCCGCGCCGATCTTTTATCAAAAGGATTTATGGAATTTGTACCCAAACCTTTCCGTCCGGAGGACCTCCACAGTAAAATCTCCATGCTGCTCTCTGCTAAAAGCAATATTATTTAAAGTCAGGATACAGGTAAAAATCAACGTTTTATCAAATCCGCCATAACAATTCCTTTCTCATAACGGTTTGTTAACAAATAAAATTTAAGGATCCGTTAAACCGCGGAGACCAAATCCCGTCTGAATAAAAAAATAATCGTCAATTATGAAAGCAAACCTCATTCGCCGGATGGCAATCGCTTTTTGCCTGCTATCCTGTATAAGTATTTATTCCTGTCAGAAAAGCAATTCAGCTTCTTCACAGGATAATTCGTCAGCAAACCTTACTACAACAGGAGATGATCAGCAACAGGTTTCCACTGAGTCGGATATCATCACTGATGATGCAAATACCGCTCTGAACGGTCAGTCTGTTTTTTCAGGCGACAACAGCAGCACGGCATCAATAAGTGGTAATACGGAAGTTAACAGCACGGATGCTGTTATGGGTACCTCTTCACTGGTGAATGTTCATCAGTTAATTTGTGATGCGACAATTACCTATGACACATCAAACAACCAGCGTGTTATTACTATTGTATATGACGGCACGAATTGCTGGGGAAACAGAACGCGAAATGGTAAAGTGATTATTACAGTGCCATTAGGACAGCATTGGAAGGATGTCGGAGCTACAGCTAACATTGTTATTGATGAATTGAAAATTACCCGTTTAAGGGATAATAAAAGTATTGTCATCAATGGTAACAAAACATATACAAACGTAACCGGCGGTCTATTAAAAAATCTGGCAACACTTCTAACCATTACCCATACAATTAAGGGAACTATGTCAATTGATTTTGACAATGGCACTACAAGAGCCTGGAATGTTTCGAAACAAAGAGTATTCACATATGACAATGGTATCGTTATCACAACAACCGGAACTTATTCTGATGGTACAAATGATGATATTGCCGAATGGGGATTGAACCGTCTGGGAGAATCATTCCAAAGTTTGATAAGTGAACCTAAAGTAATTCGTCAGGATTGTGATTTCAGATTAACCAGTGGTCAGAATACAGTGATTACAGATATTGGAACTTCTGTAATAACATATGGACTTGATTCCAGTGGCAATCCAACTGGTTGTCCAGGTTCAGGTACATACTATTATAAGTTAGTATGGACAGGTGTTAATGGTAAAACATTTACAATTATCCGGCCTTATTGATCCGTACTTTTTTATTTCAGAACCCCTTCAGAGCGCGGAGGGGTTTTTTTATGGGGTTATGGGTTATAGGTTATAGGCTATGTGATAGGAGTTAGTTTTAATAAATTTTTTAATCGAATACTAATAACATTTATAATATCTCATATCTCATATCTCATATCTCATATCTCATATCTCATATCCCATATCCCATATCTCATATCCCATAACCAACGATGCTTCATTCAAAATTTTTTATTATTTTACACGTCTGGTTATGATAACAAAAGCTTCGATCGTTGGGTTTTTTTCCAGGAGAAAGGCACTTATATCTCCAAATTAACAGGTGGACAGTTTAACGCATATCGCTATCGGCGCCTGCATCGGGGATCTGTTTCTGGGGAAAAAAATTGGCAAAAAAGCGATGCTATACGGAGCTATCGCAGCCAGTTTGCCTGACATAGATTTTATTACTTCATTCTGGATGAACACGCCGGATGATTTATTGGCTCACCGTGGATTTACACATTCTTTTTTATTTGCTTTCCTGATAATCATTTTACTCGCTATTTTTTTCAGAAAGCGCCATAGCGCCGAAGAAATTCCTGTTAAAACATGGCTGGTTTTCATGGGGACTGAAATATTTTCCCATATTTTCATAGATGCTTTTAATGCATATGGTATCGGATGGTTTGAACCTTTCAGTCACTACAGAGTATCATTTAATGTGATTTTTGTTGCTGATCCTTTTTTTTCCATATGGCCTGGAATTGCTGCAATCTGTTTACTGATTCTGAACCGTAACAGTAATAAAAGAAGAAGGATCGCGAAATTGGGACTGATTTTTTGCTCTCTCTATTTGTTATATTGCTTTTCAAATAAAATCAGGATCGACAATAAAACCAGGTACGCACTTATTCAGAAGGGAATTCATTATAACCGGTATTTGACAACACCTACCCCCTTTAATAACTGGTTATGGTATGTGGTTGCTGAGACAGACGCGGGATATCAAATCGGATACTGTTCTGTATTTGATAAAAATGAACCCATTGAATTCAAATATTTTCCGCGGAATGACTCTTTATTGAAACCCTGGAATGGTCGCCGGGATCTGCGCAAGCTCATCCGCTTTTCAAGAGGATATTATACTGCCGGAATCTCTAATCACGGCATCGTATTCAACGATCTTCGATTCGGTCAGATAATGGGTTGGGAAAACAATGATGCAGATTTTGTTTTTCATTATTATCTGAATGAGCCCGGCGCGAACTATCTCATTATACAGCGCGGCAGATTTGCAAACTGGAATTGGAATTCAGTAAGAGCATTCATTCATCGCATCCGCGGAAATTAATCTCAGTTATTTTTAAACGGTCATCGGTCATCCGTCAACCGTCAACCGCCAACCGTCATCCGTGATCGATCAACCACCAACTGCCAACCGCCAACCGTCAACCTTTAACAGTCCCCCCGGAAGCGGGATACTGTTTCAGTAACTAACTTAATTTTTCACCCTTATTTTATTTAAAATTAACAAATACGGGAGAGGATATTTATAATTAATAAAATATTCTGGTCGAAAAAATATTGTTCAGAGAAGGAAAATAATGGATCAGCGTGAATATTTAATACATTAAAAATATGGGCTCATAAGCAGTACAGCAATCCTTATGTGATGGCTGTCTTAACAAATGGGGTCAACCCCATTTCTAAAGCTAAAAAGTAAAAGACTGCTTATGAGAAATTTACTATTCCTGTTATTGATTTTCGTTTCATTTTCTGTTTATGCACAAAATGAAATGGCATCAGGTAAGATTACAAACTCCAGAGGGGAACCCATTTCATTTGCCACCATTACAGTGAAAGGAACGAAAGTTTCAGCTGTTGCAGAAGCGGATGGCACTTTCAGAATCAGAGCCAATGCAGGACAGACCCTCATTGTATCTGCCACTTCTTATGCATCGAAAGAGTTTCAACTTGGTCAGTTAGCAGGCAATGAATTTGTTTTACAACCGGGTAACACTTCATTAAATGAAGTAGTTGTAGTTGCATTGGGACAAAGCAAGAGCAAAGCAAAAATCGGTTATTCAACTGCAACATTCAATACAGATGCAATTAATAAAGTTTCACCGGTAAGTATGATGGATGGGTTATCCGGCAAAGTAGCGGGAGCTGATATTTCAAACGTCAGCGGCACACCGGGTGGATCCACCAAAGTAGTGCTTCGTGGTTTTGGAGTAATCGGTGGCGGTAACAATCAGCCATTATATGTTATCGATGGAATTCCATTGAGTGATGCGAGTATAAATATTGGAGGTGCAGGTGGAAACGGTCCGGCACTCACTGACTATGGCAATGGAATGACAGATATAAATCCAAACGATATTGAATCCATCACTGTGCTGAAGGGGACTTCAGCTTCTTCATTATATGGATCAGTAGCAAAAAATGGCGCCATCCTGATTACAACTAAAAAAGGTAAAGCAGGAAAACTTACCGTCGGCCTCGCGAGTTCTTTCAGTGCATCCGTGGTAGGAAAATTGCCGGATGAACAAACCCAGTTTGGACAAGGCTGGGCTGGTGTATCAGATCTTGGTCAGAACGGAAGCTGGGGACCAGCACTGAATGGTAAAATGACAGCCTGGGGGGCAATCGTAGATAATTCCCAGCTGGTAAAGCCATTTGCATTTCAAAAAAACAGTATCAGGGACTTTTATGAAACAGGGATTGAAGCAAACAATACAATTTCTCTCTCCGGTGGTAATGAAAAAACAAGTTTTTATTTCTCTTATGGTAATGTTTCCAGCAACGGAATCCTGCCGGGAGATTATGATAAACTCCAGAGAAATAATTTTAGTCTCCGCTTAAACACCACATTTGATAATCTCTCGCTGGCTGTTTCATTGAATTATTTAAACAGGCATCTGACTACACCTGCAAAATTTTCTTTAGCCGGACTGGGTAATGATTTATTCAATAATATTCTTCAGATCCCGGTTGACATGCGCATAAAGGATTTCAGCCTTTATAATAATAAATTTTTCAACGTTGATAATTATTTTACACCGTTTGCTGAAAATCCATACTATGACCTGACACAAAATGGCAGTGAGTCCGGCTCAGACCGCATATTCGGTAAAATTGACCTCACATACAAAATCGATCAGGCATTATCCGCTGAGTTCAGGATCGGGGGAGATTTTACCAACACCTCCACTTCTATCTGGAATGCAGTGAACGCACCATCGCCGGGCAGCTGGAACTCCGGCAATAACGTGGACGGTTCAGCAAGAGCCCCTGACATCGGCTCTTACCAGCAACAGGCTGATTATAATGGATTGATAGATGCGGACTTCATTGTAAAATATGTAAAAGATTTAAATTCTAATTTTAACCTGGATGTGCTTGCCGGAGCTAATTATTATCAGTCAAAAGCTACGAATCAGACAGCTGCTATTCAGGGACTCACTATTCCGTTGTTTTATAATTTGTCCAACTCAAATAGCCCGCCAACCGCCGCAAATAGTTTATTTGAAAAAAGGCTCATCGGCATCTATGCACAGGCAACAGTGGGTTACAAGGAGCAGTTGTATTTAACAGTCAACGCACGAAACGACTGGTCAAGCACGCTGCCAATAAATAATAACGCTTTTTTTTATCCTGGTGCCAATCTTTCCTGGCTTGCTTCACAGACTTTTGATATGAGGGACAGCAAACTTTCATTTTTGAAGTTCAGGGTGGCGTATGGCGAAACCGGTGCGGATGCATTACCATATCAGATTTACCCTACCATACAACAGGGAAATATTCCCGCAACTACCGGCATGCCTTATGGGTCGATTACATTTCCAATTGCAGGTGTGAACGGGTTTACCATCACACCCAGTATTGGAAATCTTAACCTGAAACCCATTATTACCAAGGAACTGGAGTTGGGTGCAGAAGTAAAATTCTTTGATAACCGGATCGGTCTGGATGCAACGATTTATAATAAAGAAACAGATGGCCAGATATTCAATGTCCCCATCTCTCCGTCCAGCGGCTACAGCGGTTTAATTGAGAATATAGGAGTTGTAAGCAACAAGGGTATAGAACTAACCCTAAATGTAACACCCGTGCGCAGCAGGGATTTCAGCTGGACATTCAATTATACATTTTCAAAAAATGAAAGCGATGTTGTTAGCCTGTCAAACGGTTTGAATAAAGTTCAGATTGGAAATGATGGACTGACCGGGGGAATGGAATTTGATTTGTTCCCCGGTAAACCGGTAGGAATATTTGAGAGCCCCGCCCCGGTATATTCTCCTGATGGAAAAATCGTCGTGGACCCCAATTCAGGATTCCCGATAGTAAATCCAAATAAAGCTGATATTGGAACTTCTCAAAGAGATTTCACGATGGGCCTGGTGAATACCCTCACATATAAAAACTGGGCACTCAGCTTTTCTCTCGACTTTAGGAAAGGGGGTTACTTCTACAGTTCTACGGCTGATATAACGATGTTCTCGGGTAATGCGTTCATTACTACTTATAATGACCGGAAGCCTTTTATTATACCAAATTCTGTAAACCAGATCACTGATGCAGGAGGTAAGACGGTTTATGTGGAAAATACAAAATTCATCCCACAAAGCAGTTTTGACGCTTATTTCTACACAAATAATAATAAGCCATTGGCTTACCCGATGCGACTGATCGATAAATCTTTTCTTAAACTGAGAGATATCGCACTTTCTTATACGCTGCCTCAAAAATGGGCAACCCCCATTCACGCAAGCAGTCTGATGCTTTCGGCTTATGGAAGGAATTTCATACTGTGGCTTCCAAAACAGAACGCCTACATAGATCCTGAAGTTTCGAACCTCGGAAATGATCTGCAAAGCGAATTCGGAGAATATTCTCCAACAGGTCCGACCACGGTTCAGTATGGCTTATCACTTAAAGCTAATTTCTGAAAGAATAAAACCATTTAAAAATCTCAACCGGCTATCAATGAAATGGAAAAAAATAATGGGGGTGAGTTTAATCATCAGTTGCTTTTCTACATTTTCCTGCAAGCAGCAACTGAATATTAACCAGGATCCCAATAATCCGTCAACAAGTCTGGCTACCGAACAATTATTATTTCCGGCTGCAACCATATCTGCCGCTTCCGCCATTGGTGGAGAACTGGCTATCATCGGTATGTTATGGTCTGAATTTACTACAGAAGATGTTTCTTCTTCTCAGTACCGGAATTTTGATTCTTACAATGTAGTCAGCACGGATTTGAATACAGATTACAATCAATTATATACAGGTGCATTAAATGATCTTCAGCTGATCCTTGAAAAAGCAAAATCTTCCCAGGACTGGAATTACAACCTCATGGCAACCGTGATGAAGGTTTATACCTACCAGGTATTGGTAGATATGTACGATCAGGTTCCTTACACAGATGCATTGCAGGGCGCTTCCGATCTTCAGCCTAAATTTGATAATGGCGACAGTATTTACGAATCATTATTAAGTTCCCTTGATTCAGCATTAAACCAGGATTTTACTGCTTCTACAAACTCAACTCCGGGCAGCGAAGACTTTTTATTCAATGGAGATATGTCCCAATGGAAAGCATTTGCCAATACTTTAAAATTGAAAATGTACCTTAGGATGGTCAATGCCAAACCAGCTGAAGCCCAGGCAGGAATAACTGCATTATATAATGCAAACGCTGTGTTCTTAACGGTAGATGCAGGTGTTACTCAATGGACCACAGTACCAAATAAACAGAATCCCTTCTATGCCCAGAATATTTTTGCATTAAATACTCCTTCAAATTTGAAGGCCAGCGTAACCTTTATTACCTGGCTGACCAAAAATAACGATCCACGCATCGTATCATATTTTGGTACGGCCACGCCGGTTGGTATTGATCAGGGGAACTATCAAAGTAATAATCCGGTTTATAAAACGGCTACAACTTTTGTTCAGCATGCAACTGATCCGGTTCAGTTTATTTCCGGTCCTGAATCCTTTTTCATGCAGGCAGAAGCCAGGGAGAGATATTTTGGAGGAGATCAGGCGCAGGCATTATACAATGCCGGCGTGCAGGCCGCATTTGCTTTCTATGGATTTGATGCGACCACCTTTATTGCCCCGGGAGGTGCATATGAATATCCGACAGCCGGAACACTGGATGATAAGATTGACGCGATCATAACACAGAAATGGGCCTCCTTTCCAGGCTCTCATGCGCTCGAAAGCTGGATGGAAAGAAACAGGACCGGATTCCCTAAATCGAGTCAGGTTTATTCAACGGATCCTTCATATATACCAGGACAATTTGTTGTTTCAGCATCTTCAGTTATCGGAGATGCATATCCTAAAAGAATTGTTTTTCCTGACAATGAGAGGTCGAGGAATACAAATACACCTGCACAGGTTCCTATAACAACACCAGTTTGGTGGGGGCAATGATTTTAAATATAAAATAAGATATCATGAAGAATATTTTTAGAATTGCATTTCTCTGTTTACTGGTTCTGACCTATTCCTGTAACAAGGAAACAATTGTTGATACACCAACCCAGGTAGGAATTTCGAAAGTTGCTTACTATCCATCCATATCTATTAACGGTCCGAAGTTCATTGCTGTAACGGAAGGAAACGGTTATACCGATCCGGGGGCAACTGCCATGCTGAATGGCGATACAATATCTTACAAAACGAGCATGACTATAGATGCATCGACAACATCCGGCGTATACACCATAAATTATACTGCTACCAGTCCGGACGGTACCAATAGTGATCAGCGGATTGTAGTTGTTGTCCCAGCTTCAGTTGTAGCGGATCCTGTAATTATTGCAAATGATTATTCAGGTACCTACCTGAGGGCGGCTACAGGTGTGACCAGTACCTGGACAAAAATCTATACAGGAGTTTATACCGTTGAAAATCCGGGAGGTTCTTCCGGTGTGGGTCTCCTGGTTGTCGCAACAAATTATTCAGCTAACAATATTCAGATTCCAACGCAGAACAGTCCTTATTTCGGTGGAATAGTCAGTAGTTCTGCAACAACCTATAATCCTCCCGGCACTTATACCTGGGTTTATTTTGCTCCTGGTTATGGAACCGGACCAAGAACTTTTGTAAAGCAATAAAACGTATTATATGAATAGAATTTTCAGAATTTCGGCAATTATCATTTTGTTTTCCATGTCCTGTACCAAAAAACTCGAAAACCCCGGCGCCACTAATACAGTTGCCATGTCGAATGAATGGTGGGTGACACTTACCCTGGGTGGAAATGATCTGATCGGAAAACACGTTCTGTTTTCTACTTATAATACTTCCGCGAATGTTGCAGATTCACTCTGGCTGGACGACCTGGGAAATGGTTATGATTTCAAATGTAAAGTATTGGCAAATCCAAAGGCTTTAACGTTTACAACAGACTCTTCGCAGAATTTATACTATGATATCAAGGTACACATCGCAAATGGAAAGATCATTCCGAATGGTGGTATGGGTAAATCAACCGGGAGTGTGGTTGATAGCATATACATGGAAGCTTCGTTCAGCGATGATCCTGTCGATACCTTTATCATCAGTGGAGTGGCCCGTTCCCGCTGGGCACAGGACGACTACTGACCGGTTTCTTAAACAAATACTTACACAAACAATTCCAATCATCTCTTAATCAGTCAATTTAGGTAACAGTAAGTTCATAGTATTTTAATGCTGGGTTTATATGCGGAATCTATTTTTGCTAAACCCATTAAAATGAAATTCGTATTCTGTTGTTACTTCCTGCTGATTTCAGCAGCAGCAATCGCACAACCTGCTCCGAACGCTGAAAACATATTCATCATCACCACGGATGGTTTCCGGTGGCAGGAAGTCTTTACCGGCGCTGATTCCGACCTGATCAGTAATCCCCGTTATGTTGAAGATACCACACTGCTAAAACAATTATACTGGGATTCCACAGCCGAACTCCGAAGACAGAAACTAATGCCCTTCTTCTGGAATATTGTGGCGCAGCAAGGCCAGTTGTATGGAAACAGGTTATATGAGAATAAAGTGGACGTTGCGAATTTTTACAAAATATCTTATCCGGGTTATAATGAAATGTTCACAGGTTATCCCGATCCTGTCTTTATTCCCAATATTCCTGTCCACAACAGGAATACTAACATCTTCGAATACCTGAATGCCAGGAAAGAATACGCCGGTAAAGTTGCCATTTTCAGCTCATGGAATATTTTCTCAGCTATTTTAAATAAACATAGAACACATCTTCCGGTAAATAGCGGATATGAAAACCTTCCGGATGATAGTTCATATAATAATGAAATGATCAATGTTTCACAGGATTTAATTGTTCATAAAAAGAATACACGGTACGACCTGCTGACATATCTCAGCGCGCGGGAATACATAGAACATAATCAGCCGAAAGTTGTGCTGATCGGATTTGGTGAAACGGATGAATATGCGCACGGAAAACGTTATGATTTGTATTTGCAGCAGGCGGCAAATGTTGATAAAATGATTGCCGAACTATGGTACTATGTTCAGACCAATCCATTCTACAGAAATAAAACAACATTTATTATTACGACCGATCACGGCCGTGGTAAAAATCCAACCGCCTGGTATAAACATGGAATTCTGACGAAAGGATCAGGGGAAACATGGTTTGCAGTAATCGGACCGGGAATTTCAAGAGGGGGAGAAATAAAATCCGACCAGCAGAACTATCAGAAACAAATGGCATCAACAATTGCCAGCTTGCTTGGGGAACAATTTGATTCCCGAAAAAATAATGCTGACCCCATTTTTATTCCTATGGCAACCGGGTACAATACAGCCCTGTTAAGGCATCCCAAATGATCACTTTCATAAAGGTTCAGGCAGCTTCCATTCTGGGATCTTTAGCAGACTATCTGATTACCATCATCCTGGTGGAGATCTTTCACAGTTGGTATCTTTATGCAAATCTTGCGGGAAATATCTGCGGAGGCAGTTTACAGTTTATTCTTAGCAGGAACTGGGTCTTTCATGCATATAAAGGCAAAACAGGAAATCAGGCTTTTAAATTCATACTTTTTTTTGCAGGCAATATTTTACTCTCAGCTGCAGGTGTTTATTTTTTCACCCACTTTCTTGGTATTAATTATATCATTTCAAAAACTCTTACATCGGTATTGTTAGGAGTCAGCTATAATTATTTCATGCTGAAGAAATATGTCTTTGCCTGAACCTTCTGTTATCGGTCATCGGTCCATGACTCACTCCGAGCGCAGGCTGGTTACCGGATTTGCACTGGCAGCTTTGACTGCATGGACACTTACCGTTAGTAACGCGATCAATGAAGCCAGCATGCCAGCCAGTATAAATACCCACCATTCTATGCTGACGCGGAATGCAAAATCCTTCAGCCAGCTATTCATGGCGAACCAGGCAATAGGAAAGGCCAGGATAGCCGCGATGACGACCAGCTTGAGAAAATCTTTCGACAGGAGAGTAACAATCCTGCCAACATTGGCACCCAGCACTTTCCTTACACCGATCTCTTTAATTCGCTGTGTAATGGCAAATGAAGACAGGCCGAACAATCCCAGGCAGGCTATAAAGATCGCAATGCACGCAAAAAATATATACAGGGTTCCCTGTTTCTGTTCACTCTCGTAAAGTTTATTAAAATTCTCATTCAGGAAACTGAATTGATAAGGTGTTTCCGGTAAAAGTGTTTTCCATGTTTTTTCCAGATATCCAAGCGTCCCCGCGATATTGTTACCAGCTATCCTGATCGTAATATTGTTATAGTATTGCTGCGAAGGAGGATTCATTGTCAGAACCATGGGAACGATTTTCTGATGCATGGACTCAAAATTGAAATCGGCTATAACACCAATAATATGGCCCTTTTGATTACCGTATTTAAAATCTTTTCCGACTGCGTCCTTGGGATTTTTCCATCCGAGCACATGAATGGAAGATTCATTCAGTATAAAGCTTGCCGTATCCGTAGCAAATGCTCTTGAGAAATTCCTTCCCGCTACAACTTTGATATTGTAAACCGGAATAAAATCATAGTCGACATTTACCATTTTGATATCCGTATTTACCGGCCTTAGTGAATCCCCGACAAGGGTAAAAGCTCCCTGTGCATCCAATAATCTTCCGGTCGGAATTCTGGATGAACGCCCCATTTCTTTAAAAGAAGTATTATGCAAAAGGGTATTGCGGAAAACATCATATTGTTTATCCACATCATTGCCATAGGGTAAAATGATCTGATGTTCTTTTTCAAAACCCAGCGATTTATTCTGGATATAATGCAATTGCTGAAAAACAATGGCCGTAGATATGATCAACACAATACTGATGGCAAATTGCGCCACCACCAAAACTTTCCTTAGAGAAATGCTGCTTCCCCCGGTTTTAAACAGACCCTTTAACGTTTTTACAGGCTGAAATGAGGACATAAAAAGGGCAGGATATATTCCGGAAACAATTCCAAGTATAAATGGCGTTAATAATAATGGGATTACGATTTTCCATCTTAGCAAGTCATGATAAGAGATTTGCTGTCCTGAAATTTTATTGAGCCAGGGAATTGCCATCGTAGTGAGAAAGAATGCGATTAAAGTAGCTAACCAGCAAAGCATAACGGACTCGCTAAGGAATTGAAAAATAAGTTCTTTCTTTCTGGCGCCGATCACCTTCCGGATTCCAATTTCACGCGCTCGCAGCGCTGATCTTGCGGTTGACAGATTCATATAATTGATACAGGCGATCAATAATATAAATAAAGCGATGAGGGAAAATATATATACACGGCTGATGTCGCCATTTGGTTCGGCTTCATAATCCATTTTGGATCTCAAATGTATATCCGTTAATTTTTGCAATCCCAGTTTGGTAAATTTTGACGGATTCTGTCCGTTGAAATCTTTGTGATCCATATGCTTGTCAACAAATTCAGGGAATCGCCCGATCATATTTTTTACCTGGTAATTTTCAGGAAGCAGGAGAAAATTAAAAAAGGAATTGTTGCCCCAGCTTGTGCGTAAATTTTCAGCTCCGTAAACAGTTGAATCATTCAGAGTGGAGAAAGACACAAGGGCGTCTGGATGCATATGGGAATTATATGGAAAATCTTTATAAACTCCGGTTACTTTAAGATTGAATTGATTGTACGCCCTTATCGTTTTATTCATTGGATCTTCACTTCCAAAATATCTCTTTGCCATATCTTCTGATAACATAACCGTAAATGGATCTGACAGGGCAGTTTTAGGATTGCCTTCTTTTACTTTCAGGGTAAAAACATCAAACAGATTATCATCAGCAAAGTATATATTGGTTTCATTGAATAAATTCTCCTTGTACCGGAAGGATGTTATGCCATTTTTTAACATCCTTGTCATTTTCTCTATTTCAGGAAAATCATTGGTCAGATAAGGACCGAAAGCAGGAGCGATGGTACTCAGGTTCAGGGATATCGACCCGTCCTGATTATTAAAACTTCTTGTCACCCGGTAAATACGATTTGCATTCTTATTGTATTTATCATAACTCAGTTCATTCAGAATAAATGCTAGTATCAACAAGCAACAGGTGAGGCCGATAGCAAGGCCAAACAGATTGATGAATGATGTGAACCTGTATTTCATCAGATTCCTGAATGCAATTTTGAAATAACTCCTGATCATGATAATTTTTTGATAAGTCTAAAATCACATAAGACATGCCATGATATAATTAGTTGAATATTACCCACTTACGTCATGCTATCAGAAAATTGTGTTCGATTCTGAACAACACATGTTCTATTTATATAACCAGAGATGGTGGTGTTACCTATATGTTAACGGGCATAATTCCGGAATTCTCCGACCACTATTACAAATTGATTTACGTAATTGTAGTTTAGATAAAACAGCAAACTTATTTAAAACAGATCTTGAAACTAAATTTTCGATTCTCTGTTAGGTGAAGAGCTGGTCCCAAATCAAAACATGCGTATTCTTTTATTTTTTTCTATTTTATTCCTCACAGGAATTTCTGTCTTTTCACAGGTTAATAATCCGGCAAATACAAAAAACAAGATAACGGGATCAGTAAAAGGTACCATCGTAGATACAACGGGTAAGCAGGATATGAGTGAAGCGACGGTTACAGTCAAACCCATTGGTCCGGATTCCGTAAACATTCAATTTATGACCACCAACGAAAAGGGTTATTTCATTGTAAAAAACCTTCATCCCGGATCATATCATCTGCTCATCAGCTTTGAAGGATATCGTCATCTCCGGAGAGATATTACGATCAGCAGTACAAATAAGGATATAGATCTTGGTATTCTGAATATGCGTAAGTCCACGGAAATGCTGGAAGAAGTAACCATTGAAAGGCCGCCGATGGCTGTTCATAAAGACACGGTAGAATATAATGCGGGCAGTTTTACGACGAAACCCAATGCACTGGCGGAAGACCTCTTAAAAAAAATGCCAGGTATACAGGTTGATAAAAACGGAGTAATTACCGCACAGGGGGAAACAGTAAGTCGCGTGCTGGTAAATGGTAAACGCTTTTTCAATGACGATCCAAAACTGGCAACCAGGAACCTTCCTCCGGACATCATAGATAAAATTCAGGTTTTTGATGACCTGAGTGATCAGAGCAAATTCAGTGGCTTCGACGATGGCAACAGGGTAAAGACCATTAATATCATTACTAAAAAAGATAAGCGTCAGGGATATTTTGTGAAACTGGTAGGCGGTATTGGTACAGATCAGAATTATGATGAAAGCATAAATATGCACCGGTTTGATAATGACCAGCAGATATCATTGCTGGGACAGGCAAATGATATCAACAAACAAAATTTTACACCGGACATTATTTCAGGTGGAAGAGGAGGAGGCGGAGGAGGCGCCAGCACCTCTGCGAATTCTTCTGGTGTTACGACCGTCTGGGCTGGTGGCGCAAACTACAGGAATTCATTCGGCCCTAAAACTGATTTCTACGGAAGTTATTTTTTCAACAGTCAGCACATAGCTGTCAGTCAGCAGGACAGTACCATAAAACTCATCACGGGCCAATCAGGTCAGGACAGTTCCAATACAACTTCCGGATATCAGTCAAGCATTCAAAGGTTGCAGTCACACCGTGTATATTTGAATCTGGAGCAGAAATACGATAGCAACAATTCACTTGTATTCCGCCCTAACCTGACCTTTCAGAGAAGTGATCCCAGCGCGAGTTCAAACTCCACTACCGTCGACAATCACGGGTCGCCTGTAAATACTTCAATAGGGAATTCCTCCAATTATAATAATGGTTTTAATATCAATGGATCCAATTTGCAGTTCAGGCACAGATTCGCAAAGAAATACCGGACTATCTCTCTTGACATCAATGGTACCGCGAATGTGAATGAAGGATATGGATATAATTATGCAATAAATGATTTTTATAATCTGGGTAAAGTTGATACACTTAATCAATATATAACTGATACCCTCCATTCATATACGATCAGTCCCACATTGTCTTATACAGAACCTGTGGGTAAGAATCAGATCCTGGAATTCAATTATAATTTTAACTATCAGCATAATGTATCCATCAACAATACATATGATTTTGTCGATTCATTGAAAGGCTATGAACAATTTGACAGCCTGTTCAGTAACTCATATAAATTCGTATCTCATTCCAACAGGTTCACACTGAATTACAGGGTTCAGAATCCCAAGTTTAATTTTTCAGTAGGATCCGGAATACAATTCACCGGATTCAATAGTCTGAACACCACCAAAGATATCAGTGTGGTTCAGAACTATGTGAATCTTACACCCACAGTCAATTTCCAATATGCCATTTCGAAAACAAAACATTTTCGTCTTAACTATTCAGGAAGAACGGGTACTCCTTCTGTAACGCAGCTGCAGCCATTAATTACAACGACTGATCAGATTAATTACCAGGTAGGTAATCCCGACCTGAAACCGCAGTTCACACATAGTCTGCGCATGCTATATTCATCGTTCGAACCCGGATCGCAGCACGTGGTCTTTGCAACAATCAATGCAAGTACGATCGTAAATGATATACAATCGGCTGTTTATTATAATTCAAAGGGGGGTCAGCAAACCACTTACGTAAACCTGAACGGTACTTATAATATCTCTGGATATTTTAATTATGGTATCCCCTTAAATAAACCTAAATCCAACCTGAACTTTATTACCAGTATAACATATGCTCAGAGTCAGAACCTTCTTGCACAGGATTCCATAGATGCCGCAGAAAATAATTACGCGCATGTATATTCGAAAAACACGGGATTGTCTGAAACGATTTCCTGGACTACGAATATCAGGAAGAACTTTGATATGAACTTTAGTACTGTTTCCAAATATAGCATCAACAAGAGATCTGGTGCCTCGCCACAAAAATCAAATGCGCAAAATAATCTCAATGCATTTTCTCAGGCCTTCTCTGCGGAATTTACAGCATATACAAACAACGGATGGCTGATTGCAGCAAATTTTGATTACACATATACGAACAATAATGCTGCAGCATATAATGCAAGCGTACCCCTGCTAAGTCCGAGCATCGCCAAACAGGTTTTTAAAAAGAAGAATGGTGAAATAAGACTGAGTGTTTTTGATCTGCTGAACCAGAATACTTCAGTCAGTAAATCGGTGACTTCAAACCTGGAATCCTATACCAGGACCAATACGCTTACCCGGTATGCGATGCTGACCTTCACCTATAATCTGAATAATTTTGCAGAACCAAAACAAAACAGGATGCCGGGATTTTTTCCTCCGGGGGGCAGGCGTGAAGGTGGCGGTTTTGATGGTGGCGGTAGAAACAGGCCATAAAAAACAATTACGAAATAAATATAACTTCGGGGAATACGATATTTGAAAAATATCGAAAATTTGATTTATGGATAAGGAACCCGATAATTCAATCAAAAAAGAACTTTCCTATACGGTTAAAGTATGGCAGACCACCGCTATCGTATGTCTGACACTGGTTATCATATTGATCGTGCGGGTAGCATTTAATGTGTTACTAATGGCGCTTGCCGGAGTTTTGATTGCGGTTTATTTTCACGGCCTGGCTGCAATGATTAATCGAAAAACAAAACTAAGCCGTAGGATTTCTTTGATTATTTCCATTGGTGGAACGACTATTCTGTTTGCGGTCATGACCTGGTTCATTGGAGCGAGGATCCAGAATCAGGTAACAGAACTAAACAATACGCTGCCCCAGACGATTAGTACGGTCAAGGCTAAAATGTCAAAAACACCAGTTGGAGAAAAGATACTTGAATATACTTCAGGAAATAATTCACAAAAATTAATGGATACAGCCACTAGTTTTTTTAGTACCAGCTTTGGAGTTTTAGGTGATTTGTATATAATTTTATTTCTCGGGGTTTTTTTTACTGCAGATCCTTCTCTGTATCAGAATGGAATAATTTTACTTTTACCGGAACAGAAAAAATCCGTAGGAAGTATCATTTTAAACCGGATTCGTGTTGCACTGAAAGGCTGGCTTAAAAGCATGCTGGTATCTATGATTCTTATTAGTATTTTGATTGCAGTGAGTTTAAATATTGTTGGATTACCGGGCACCACCGTATTAGGACTTATAACCGGAGTACTTGAGATCATTCCGAATTTCGGTCCTGTGATCGCCATGATACCCGGCGTATTGCTTGCTTTTACCATCAGCACAAAAACGGCTGTTGTAGTTGCACTGATATATATCGCCTGTCAAACTATTGTGGCTAGTATTGTAACACCCTTGCTTCAAAAGAAGATGATCGATATTCCTCCGGCCCTGACGTTGTTAAGCCAGTTAATTATGGGCACTTTGTCCGGCATAATGGGTATTATCCTGGCTGTTCCCCTGCTGTCAATCCTTATCATTGTCATTGAAGAATTACATGTAAAAAATAGCGCCCTGAAACAGTAAGATAAGTTTTGAGTAGCTTTTTATTGGGGATTAGTTTCTACAAGAAACAAAAAAGCCGGTATCTGTTACTTACGTTATTTACTCTTTTTCTTGCCGGCTTTTCCATACAATGAGACAACCCATCTGCGGGGAAGAAACCTGATAATCGAAGAACTGATTTTAGCCAGAGTGCCGGGTACTATAATTAATTTCTTTTTGAATGTTTTTTTTATTGCGTATTCTCCCACTGTACCCGGATCAAGCGCCATCTTCATTCCAAACCAACCGAGCTTGGCCTTGGTATCTTTAACGATCTCGGGTTTTGTAAAAACAGGACCAGGACAAAGACAACTCACACTTATATGTTTATCTTCCAGTTGATACCTTAACGAGTAACTGAAAAAAACCACAGCCGATTTGGTGGCTGAGTATATATTCTTAATCGGGATAGGCGCAAAACCGGCCATGCTTGCTACATTCAATATATAAGAAGGAGTATTTTTCTCTAATAGTGGCAACAATGTGAGACTAAGCGCCATGCAGGATTCAATATTCAGACTGACCATGTAGCGTAACGAATCAAGTGGAAATGATAAGTAATCATTCGCCCCACCTAAGCCTGCAACATTGCATAAAACTTTTAAGTGAATTTTTCTGTCGGTACACCATTTTGCTATCACATATGCCGAGCTGTCAAAGCTCAAATCAATGGCTAATATTTCCACATGGATTGGATACTTTGTTTGCAATTTATTTTTGACAAACTGCAGTGTATCCAGGTGTCTTGCTATCAGGATCAGATTATATCCTCTTTTTGCCAGGGCTTCTGCAATGCCATAACCTATTCCTTTGCTTCCTCCTGCAACAAGTGCATAAGGTTTTGATGAGTCGCTTTGGTTTTCGTTGTCTGCTTTCAACTGTGCAAAACATACAATGCAATTGAAGCAAATAAAAATACTGATGATTATATGCTTCATAACTGTTGTTTTATTGAAGGGTCATTTTACTTTCTGAAAGAATAAATCAGGTATGCTATAAATTGATCCGGTAATATCCTGAGTATATAAGAAATCAATCTTGCCAGCTTGCCGGGTACAATAATCATTTTCCTTCTTAACAAGCCCCGAATGGCTAATTCCCCGACCAGTCCGGGTTCCAGAGCCATATGTTTCCCCAGCCACCCCATCTGTTTCATCGTTTCGTTTACAATAGAAGGTTTTGTAAAAACCGGACCGGGACAGAGACAACTGACAGAAATTTTATCTGGTTTTAAAATATATCTGAGCGAATAGCTAAAAGAATGTACAGCAGATTTTGCAGAAGCATAAACACTCTTAATGAGAATGGGTGCAAATCCCGCGAGACTTCCGACATTCAGGATATAAGAAGGAGCGTTTGTTTTTAACTGAGGAATTAATATCGTACTAAGGGCAATGGTCGATTCAAGATTAGTCCTGAGCATTGTGCTCACTTCATTCACTGGCAATTCAGGAAAGTCGCCTGACCCACCCGAGCCGGCAACATTGCAAAGAATATTTACTTTGCATCCTTTATCGTTGCACCAATCGTGAATTTTTATTGTTGATTCTGTGAGTGATAAATCGCAGGTTAATGTTTCAACTTCTACAGGATAAGTCTTTTCAAGCGTCTTTTTAGCAAGTATCAGATCATCATGATTTCTTGCAACCAACAATAAATTATATTTCCGCTTCGCTAATGCCTCTGCGATACTGAAACCAATGCCCTTGCTGCCTCCGGCTACTAATGCCCAACTCATATTTTTCGTGATTATCTAAAGCCTATAACCCATAACCCATAACCCATAACCCATAACCAATTACTTCAGCTTAGTGCCGTTTGAAATATTGCACATCTCTCTCGTGTTTTTTGGCTGCTTCCCTCGAATTGAACGTACCCAGGTTGCGGCGCTTCTTTGTCTTCGGATCAGTTTTACGTGAATAAAGACGGTATTCACCTGATTTTAATTTTCGGATCATAATGTTTATTCTATGCCTTTGCAAAGATGATGCCCGGGGATTTTCCGATCTGGTCATGAAATAAAAATGCTTCCCTCTTAGATCTTATCGAAATAAGGGGAAGCATGAAGTGATAACAGTTGAAGCCTATCTTACCCTGATGCAGGGTTCATTGCTAACCGCTGAAGCCCTGTCATTACAGGGATCTGTAAAAGGAGCAATAAAAAGACTATCACTCCTGATGCTGAATTTATATTTACCAATAGTGCTCGTATCGCAGGATGAAATGCCACTGACTTTGGTAAACATAAAGAACCCGGGTTCTGTTTTATATGTCATTTTTTCTACCAGGGAACTGTCAGAAATATTAAAAATCTGAACAGTATCCTTATCAAATTGCCAGATAACTTGCGTAGGTCCATCAAGGTTTAATATGCCTTTCCATTTTGTATTTGTGACCTGTGCATGGCTCGTAGCTATCGAAACTAAAAAAGTGGAAAAAATAATTATCAGCGATTTCTTCATAAAAACCATTTTATTGTTGGAATTTCCTGATGCTTAATTTCGGGCTCTTTTTACTTTTTACTTTCTACATTGAATTCCTGCGAATTATTTTCACTCAGTGTAACTGCGTCTTTTAATTTCAGAGTTCCTCCGCCAGCTAGATGAATTGTTTTAATATCCAGTTTTCCATGATGCACTGAAATTAAAACCTTATGACCGTTTACTGAGGCATTTCCCCAACTGTATCCATCAGACCAGAAATAGTTTCCCGGGTTCGCTGTAATTGAAAATTCTTTTTCAACAGCAGAATAATTGAAACGACTCCAGGCTATCAGTGCAGACCATGCTGCCATAGCCCGCGCATAATGGTTACCGCATTCTTCTTCATTAAAGGGATTACGTTTATAACCATCATAACGGTTTCTCGTATCAGTAATAATTTTCAACGCATCTTCATTCATTCCTTCATAAATCATACCAGTGGCTGCTGTATATTCAAGGCCTGTCCACGATTCAAATGCATAGGAAAGTGGAACTGCTGGTCGTTTTGAAGGATCGGGATAAGAGGTAAGTATCAGTCCGGATTCATCTCCAAGCGCATAAGACCGCATATTATTGAACTGATCGCCAAAAGAGTTTACATGATTATATTTCCAGATGCTTTGTAATGTTTTTTTAATATGATTCGAATCCGTGAGATATCCAAGTCCGCAAATCCATGCCATGTTTTGTCCTACCAGCTGATCCACCAAACATCCTTCTCCGATCTGAAAATCTGGATTCTTTAAATCCTTGGAACCCATGCCAATTAATAATCCCGGAGCTATGGAAGATTTATTTTCGATGGGCCTGATTTGCTGGATATAAAATTCACCATTGAATAAATGCTGGTCTGTCCACCTGCTGCCATTTTCAAAGAGCAGCGAACATGTCTTCCCGAATTCTTTGTCTTTTAGATACTCAGCCATTTTGGAAGATGCCCTGAGTGCGCCGAGATACCAGAATTCTATTTCAGGATTGGGGCCATAATATTCTATATCCATCGTATTATGCTGACAACCTTCCATCACGCCATCCTTATCCGCATCCCATCCTCCTTTTATCCAGGCGAAAGACAGCGCTTTTTTCACTCCCGGCCAGGTATTTTTCAGAAATTCGTCATCGCCCGACAACTGCCATTCACGATATACTTTCATGATGGTTCCCATTTGTCCGTCGGCAGCAGCAGATTTCCAATTCTCTTTTTTATCAAATGGAAGAGATACCCTGAAACTCATTAATCCTGAACTGTCGTCAAGTGCTTTCTGATATTCCACTTCCCGCATTTTCATTGCCAGATTTCCAAAAAGGAAAGGAGTTGACTGTTCGTAATTCCATACATGGGTACAGTTGCCATAACAGGAACCAGTAGACGCGAATACTCCTTCCCACCCGAAAAAATATCCTTCCTTATTACGGAATGCCGTCTGGGAACGAAGGGTGCTGCTGTTAAATAAAGCAGCTTCTTTCATTACGGATGGATAATCACTTTTAACCAGCAGATTTACAAAATCAATGGTCTTTGCTTCCAGTGAGGGTAAGAGTGGTAAGGTTTTTTCTGCTACATCCCAGGCATTGTCATAAAGGGTAGAATAATAATTCCCGATGATAACTTTATCGTTCCAGTCCATACGATTTGGAAAATCCCAGGTAAGAAAAAATTCAATCTCTTTTGTCTCATTGGCAGCTAGTTTCATTTTGACCGATAAGGCAGCCCGGGGATCATTGACCTTTTGATCAAATTGAAGGTCTTTGAAAGATCCGTCATCTGAAAAATCATCCCACATGTCTGTGATATTTTCATTCCAGCCCTTCGGACTGAACTGCGTACGATATGTTATATTATAATCTTTATTATTTGCAGGAGTTGTCAATGCAATCGTGCCCCATGCATTCGAATGATGGTCTACACTGTCGGACATCATATATATTCCGGCAAGTCCGGAAGATTGTTTAAAAATGTTCCGGTTATTCTTTGTTCCCTGCGGAATGATGCTTCGGTCGAAAGAATCGAATTCAACCACTGAACCATCCATGCCGATAAAATTATCCAACGAACCGGCTACGGCAATCGTTAAAGGCTTGTTTGTTTTATTAGTAATCTCATAGCGGATCACAGCGATGGGAATCCCGCTGCTGATGGCATCTCCGGGAATATATGGATTGAAGACTTTTACTTTTGCTGAAACGGGCATGCCATTGTCTTCCAGGTTTACAATGGCAAAGGGATAAGCTGCATCAAAACTGGCGGAGGCAAATCTTGGTAATCCGTGATTCGGCGCCAGGCTTCCCTGTGAGCCAATAAATTCCGAAGGAGGAATGGGACCTGTCAAAAGTTTTGCATGTTTTTCGCCAGATTCATTTTCTGTGAACAGCATAAAACAGGGAGCCTGTTTCGGTGTTACGGATCCATAAAACCCCATGCCGGGTTTATTCATGATCTCCACATCTTTCCATTGACCATTACCACCGATGGAAATATTGCCTGTACCAATTCCTCCTACGGGCATGGCAATCTTCTCGATATATTTTCCTTCATAATGTTTCAGAACCGGCCACAGACCTTGTTGCGGGAAACAGGGACTGCAAAAAAAACTTAACAGAAAAAATAATATAATTTTCATTCAGGGATTTTCAACCGAAACATCCTGAGCCAGAACAGCTTCATCCGGCGTTGACTGAAGGTCACGATCTAAAGCATACAGGACACTATCCGAAGCTTTTTCGCCTCCGGCAATTCTAATTTTATCTACAAGTTCTATGGCGAGTGTTTCTTCTTCCGTTTGTTCCTTGACAAACCATTGCATAAAGTTCCAGGTTGCCCAGTCTTTTTCCTTCATGCTCATTTCAACAATCTTGTAAATATTTGAAGTGTTTTCAACTTCCGATTTAAATACCTTTTCAAAGCAATCATTTACACTTTTTGGATTAGGGCCCGGACCGGGAATTGGCGATACGACTACTTTGGCGCCCCGTTTTAAAATATACTCCAGGATCTTCATCATATGATTGCGTTCTTCATTCTCATGGCGGAATAGAAAATTAGCAAT
>JABDDT010000034.1 GCA_013287475.1 Bacteroidota bacterium | reverse complement strand
TCATCATGTAAAGGATTATGGTGTCTGGTTAAAAGCCTACGATGCGGAAGGTGATTCTGTAAGGAAGGCAAATGGTCTGATAGAACGCGGAATAGCGCGTAATCTCTATGATTCCAATACAGTTTCCATTTTGTTCGAAGTGAGCGATATGGCTAAAGCCAAAGCCAGAGTGGCTTCGCCGGAATTAAAAAAAGTCATGACAGATGCTGGTGTAGATAGTCCGCCTACCTTTCGCTGGTATACATTAATAAAATGATGAAATATAAAGCCATCCAAATAATGTTCAGGCATTAAATAAAAGGCGGGTTTCTTATAGTTGAGGAACAGAAATAAAATGAGCAAAATTTATTATTTAATTTAGTACGCTCTAAATTAGAAAAGATGAAAATAAATTATTGCCTTCGTTTAATGCTTGGACTATTTTTCTTTTCACCGCTCCACGGCTATAACCAGGAAATCAGAGATTCGGTTTCAGCAGTTCCTCAAAACCCACGTGAAAAAGGCCTGTTTTACTCCGATAATATTTTAGAGATATCATTAAAAGGCAACGTTCGTGAGTTGTTAAATGACCGATCCGATAATCCCAGGAACCACCCATTTCATCTTATTTACAAAGGGGAAGACAGTAGTTTAATTTCTGTTCCTGTAGAGGCAAAAACAAGAGGAAATTTCCGGAAACAAAAAGGGAATTGCTCTCACCCGCCTGTTTTATTGCAATTTCCACAAGGAGACATTAAAAAATCGTCCATTTTTAAGGAAAATAAGAAATTAAAACTGGTGATGCCATGCAGGGGAGATCAATCTGTCATTCATGAATGGCTGGTATACAGGTTGTACAATCTTATAACTCCAAAAAGTTTCAGGGCAAGACTGGTCAAAGTAAAATTGGAAGACAGCAAAAATAATAAAGAAGTTAAGCCCATTTATGGGATGTTGCTGGAAGAAGAAAAACAAATGGCTAAACGAAACGGAGATATTCCGGATAAAAGAAAGCTTAGGCCTGAAGAAATTGAAACCAATTCCTTTATAACATTGGCTGTGTTTGAATATTTGATCGGTAATACTGACTGGTCCATTCAGTTCCTGCATAATATCAAGCTGATTTCGAATAGTTCAGGGTCAGCTCCCATTGCTGTTCCATATGATTTTGATATGTCTGGAATCGTAAATACCTTTTATGCGAAGCCGGCTGAAGAGTTGAATATGCGTTCCGTCCGTCATAGAAGATATCGTGGATATTGTATTCTGGATATGAAAAAATATGACGAATCCATTGCGTTGTACAATAAACTAAAAGAGGATATATATTCCCTTTATACTAAATGTTCCCTTCTCGATGCAAAATATATAAAGTCAACCGTAAATTTTCTTAATGATTTCTATACTACCATCAATGATGCAAAAGAAGTAAAAAATGAATTTGAATATCCCTGTTATAAGCATGGAACCGGCCATATTGTTATTAAAGGTTTAAGTAAATAGAAAATGATAATGGATATTACAAGCGAATTACTTAGAGAAACGTCTCAGTACCTTGAGCCTTATTTTAAATCAAACTTACCTCCTCCTTATGAAGCGCGCAATTTCGCAGCGGCACTAAAACTTGTGCAGACCTGTGACCAGATTAGCGTACATACTGACTTACAAGAACAGGACCGGATGAAAACCAGTTTAGCTGCCTGGTTTTTGTACACAGGTTTTTACAGTGATCCTGTAAATTACCAGGTGGCCAGCGCTGAACTCGCCTCAGGCTACTTAAAAGAAAAAGGGATAAGCCCTGAAATTATTCAGGAAATAAAGGAAACTATCTTAGCTACCCGTTATCCTCAACAACCTGTTACCATTCAGTCACAGATTTTGTGTGATGCTGAAACGAGCTGGATGGCCGACAAATCTTTTTTTCAAACGCTGAATCTTTTAAGAGAAGAAAAAGCTTATGCTGTTCGTGAAGAAATTGATGAGAAAGACTGGGAGGTGGAGAATATCCGGATGTTCGAAAATCATATCTATTTTATACCCTTTTCCAGGGAAATATTTGAGAAAAAGAAGAGAAAAAACCTGATCCGTTTAAAAGAAAAGCTTGCAACCCCCGATAGCCCTCAATCAGAAATTCAGGAACCATTATCTCTTCCAAAAACCAAAGAAAAGTCTGAACCAGCCTTAATCAATGATCTGAAACTGGAACGGGGCGTCGAAACTCTTTTCCGCAATACTTCGCGCAATCAAATACACCTGATCCGTCTGGCTGATTATAAAGCGAATATGATCATAAGTATTAATGCCATTATTATTTCTGTAATTCTTTCTTTTCTCATTATACGGCTCGATGCAAATAAATACCTCGAATTGCCAACCGTTATACTGGTTGTGACAAATATTATTACCATATTGATCGCGATTTCAGCAACACGCCCGAAGATAAATATGGAAAGTAGTGATGAAGACGAGTTTGAGGAAACCGTGAATAATCTATTGTTCTATGGCAACTTCTATAAAATGCCTTTTGAGAAATTCAGGCGGGACATCAGGAAAACCATCATCGATAAGGATTCACTGTATGAGAGCCTGTCGAAAGACATTTATCACCAGGGGATCTTACTGGTTAAGAAGTTCAGGAAAATTAATCTTGCCTATAGCGTTTTTATCATTGGTCTGATCCTTTCTGTTATTGCATTCACTATTTCTTTCCTGATCCATATTCACTCTATATAAACACGGATCATTTAGCTTTCAGAAGAAATCTACTTTGCCGGATTTCATATGATAGACCGATCCGATTATTTTGATTTCTCCCTTTTTCTCCATCTCTCTCAATACCGGACTCTTCTTGCGAATATTTTGGATGGCAAGCACTACATTTTCACGGCAAACCAGGTCAACAAATGCTGCATCACTCGAGCTGCCTTTGGTTTTAAGTGAGTCCTGAATATATTGAACTGCTGGTTTTATTTTTGAAAGCAATGCTGTTATATTACCTAACTGTACTCCGTCTATTGCCGATTTTATGGCGCCGCAGTATTCGTGTCCTATTACTACGATCAGTTTTGAACCCGAAACCTTACAGGCGAACTCCAGGCTTCCCAAAATATCCTCGTTAACAATATTTCCAGCAACCCTTGCGACGAATAAATCCCCAATGCCTTTATGAAAAACGTCTTCTACAGGTATTCTTGAATCCACGCATGATAATATCACTGCTTTGGGATATTGACCGAGTGCAGCTTCCCGTATTCTCCTTGAATTATTTCTGACTGTCAGGAGATCATTGACAAATTCCTCGTTACCTTTTGAAAGACTTTCAATTACCTGATCAGGAGTCAGTTTATCCTGTTGAGCTTTTGTTAAGACCTGCGAAATCAGGATTGATGAATCAGGAACGATGGAAGATAATGAGTCTTTATTCGGAATTTCTTTACTTCCGGTTTCTATATTCCGGCAGGAGAATATCAGCATAGCGGGGATAAAGACAAATAAATTCATTTTCATAACAAAAGGTTTTACTATTCTTTTAAATATTCACTTTGTAATTCCTCATTCCTGAGAGAATCTTGTGCTGCTTTATTCATTTGGGTTCCCTCCGGTCCGACTCTGCTATTCTCTTGGTTTCTTTATAGTTTTTAATATGATAATTACAATTCCCGTCAATACAAATATAATACCCGGGATTTTGCTGGTTGAATTTAGCGCTGTTTTACGGTAAATGTGACCCGAGAGTAAATTGAGCATGCCCAAAATAATAAACCCGGAGCCCAATACTGTGGCAATGCTTAAAGACCGTTCCTTGTTACTCATTGCTAATCTTATTGTACAGAAAAAGGAATTCCCAGAATTAATTATTTACCACCAAAACTATATACCAGTCCCCCGGTAAAGCTAAATTGCAAAATATAAGCATACGTGTTATAAGGATAGACATATCCGGGATAACCTACATAGAACCCAGTGCCGGTCACCTGAGTGCTTGACAAAAGCTGAGCGCCGATTTTTAATCCTAACCCCCCACTTATATTGAATTTAACCCCTGCCTTAATATCCCAGGCGAATTTGGTTTCTGAAACCGAACCGGGGAAATTGCCCTTGTAGAATGCAGCTCCAAGGCCCAATCCTCCATACGGTTCAATCTTTGGATTATTCATATAATATTGTTCAAAATTCAAAAGTAAATAGGAAATCGTGGCGCCATCATTACCCGCATTTTGCTGAACATTTCCGGGATAATTATATACCGGAATATTAGTACTCTGGTATTGATAAAGCAATTCCAATCCTGTCCCGCTAACATTTACACCTTCTATTGAAGCGCCCCAAATGCCTCCCCCATTTATATATGCATATGCATTGCCGAAATTTATCCTGTCACGAAATGTGTATCCGCCAAATGCATTTATTGCGACATACTGGGAAAAAGCAGAAAGACAAATCAAAAGTGTAAGACAGGAGAAAATGATCTTTTTCATAATTGTAGATTTTGGTTTAATAAAGTTTTTATGATTATAGCCTAACAGGAAGAAAAACAACCTGGTTGCAAATCGTTTCACCATCCTTCTTAATCATCTTTAGCATCATATTCCTTTAGTGAAATTAAGGATTTTGTTCACTTCAGAAAATTTATACAATCCGGAAGTTTTGATCGTATAATTCCCAGCTCATGGGGGATTTCTCCTATATCCAAATATTAGTTTTGGAAATTTGTATAATGAGATCTATTTTAGACTACTCTTTTAAAGTGCTCGTGCCCGCCTCTCCCAAAAGATCCGGAGTTGCCATACCTGAAACTAGTGAATGGTCAATTGCAGCGTTGATTGAATTTAAATTGTCTATATACGTACGATTGCTTATTTCTATATAGTATTTAGCAGAAATTACTGGCAGGTAAATTAAATGAACCAGTGCCTTTTTTATGAAAAAAAGCAGCACTTTTTCGGACTCCTATTTATTTATTATCCAACAACACGCTGCTGATGGTGATGAAGAAGCTTTTAAGAAAATTTACTACCAGTTTTATAAAAGATTATACCAGTTTTCACTGTCCTTAGTCAAAACCAAAGAAGCCGCAGAAGAAATCGCGGAAGATGTTTTTATCAAAATCTGGCAGCAAAAAGAAAATCTTTCTGCAATAAAGAATCTGCGTGTTTATTTATATATCGCTACGAAAAATACCTCGCTCAATTATTTATCAAAAAAAGCCAAAGAGAATTTGTTTGAGCCTTTTGACAACATTAATATAGATCTGTATAAATCCACGATAACACCTGAGGAACTCATGATAACTGCAGAAATGTACCGTAAAATTCAACATCAGGTGGAGGCCCTGCCTCCGCGGTGTAAAATGATTTTTAAATTAATTCGGGAGGATGGGTTAAAGTATAAAGAAGTTTCCGATATTTTAAATATTTCAGTGAACACAATCGATGTTCAAATTGCGATTGCGATAAAGAAAATCGCGCTTGCACTTAAACCTGATTTCGACTATCAGCCCGTGAACAAAGTCAAATCTGGGGGTATCCGAAAATAATTCAGTCTTTCTCTTAGTAGACAAGTCGAATTTTCCTGTCTGTATTATTCAGGACCATCTAACATGGAAGATAACCGCATATGGTTTTTGATTGCCCGCCAATTATCAGGGGAGATATCTGCTGCCGAATCAAATGAGTTGCAGGAATCATTGCAAAAACATCCTGACAATCAGCACCTGTTTGATATTCTTCATTCTTATTTTTTCCTTCATCATGATTCAAAAGAAGGAGATGGAGATGCGTCTTTTGATTATGAGACGAGATTTCGCAGAATCATAGAGAACAGTGAATACAATATTGATCTCAGTTCCTCCCCCCAAATAAGGACTGGAATCATCCGCTCACAATTCAAATGGGTTCAATATGCAGCCATCGTTGCATGCATTGTGTCTTTGGCGGGTGTAAGCTTTTACTATTTTCACCGCCCAAAGATTGAGGTTGAAAATATCGTTGAAAAATCAAATGAAATTATTTCCAAGTCCGGTGCGAGAACAAAATTGATGCTACCCGATGGATCCCAGGTATGGTTAAATTCAGGAAGCAAGCTTAGCTATTCAAACACTTATAATAAAAACACGCGTGAAGTGGAATTGGAAGGAGAGGCATATTTTGATGTAGCGAAAGATTTGAGCCATCCTTTTATTGTACATGCTTCTTCCTTAAATATTAAAGCTGTGGGCACGGCCTTCGTCATTAAGTCTTACCCCCAGGATGAAACGGTTGAAGCCACCTTATTACGTGGTATCATTGAAATCAGCAGAAAAGATTATCCTGACGGATCAAAAGTTATATTGAAACCGAATGAGAAACTCATATTCAGTAAACAATTGGAAACTGAAGTGCATCATCATGTTAATGATACTTCCGACAAATACTCCACGACAACAGTTGGTAAGATTTCAATTGCTGCCGTTTCAAAAACCATTCCGGACAGCAATAAGGTGGAAACCTCATGGGTGTACAACCGGTTGGTTTTCGATGGAGATAGTTTTCAGGAGCTTGCCGAAAAAATGGAACGATGGTACAATGTAAAAATTACATTCAGTAATAACGAATTGTTGCATTATCGATTTAAAGGCGCTTTTGAAAATGAAACAATAAAAGAGGCTTTGAATGCATTGCAACTGACCGCTAATTTTTCATATAAAATCAATAACAATGAAATTAATTTATACAAAAAATAAGCTCGGGTTTTTTACTACTAATCGCTAAAAGTAAACATATGAAAAAATTACCCACTCCTTCCAGGAGCAATAACCGGAACATGCTCTTTAAATTGCTTATCATCATGAAACTTTCCTTTATGTTAATTCTGCTTGCGGTTATAGGAGCCCATGCAGGTGTTTTTGCGCAAGGATCGATCACACTGAACATGCGACAAGTGGAAATTCAAAAAGTACTTAATAAAATTGAAAAAGAAGGAGAATTCAGATTCCTGTACAACTATGATCTTAATTCATTAAAGAGAAAAGTAGATGTTGATTTCAACGGGTCTCCTATCAAAGACGTTTTGAATAAAATTTTCGCCAATACAGATCTAACATACAAAATGCTTGACAATAACCTGATTGTCGTAATTTCTTCAACACAGGTAATGCAGAGTTTACGAATAACCGGGAAAGTCACCGGTCTGAATGGAGAAGCACTACCAGGTGTCAGCATTACCGTTAAAGGCACTTCTATTGGAACACTTACTGATAACAATGGTGTTTATATCCTGACTGTTCCGGATGATGCCGTACTGGTTATTTCCTATATCGGTGATGAAACCAAAGAAGTCAAAGTAAATGGACAATCTGTTGTGGATGTACAACTTTCACCTTCAACAAGACAATTGGATCAGGTGGTCGTGGTTGGTTATGGTGCACAAAAGCAAAAAGATATTACTTCTGCCATTTCCATTGTATCTACAAAAGATATTTCCAGCCGGCCGATTGTAAGTCCTGTAGAAGCCATTACCGGTAAGGTTCCGGGCGTTCAGGTTACAGTACCCTCAGGTATGCCGGGTAGTGATCTTTCTGTGAAAATAAGGGGCATTGGTTCTCCCAATGGTGGTGAACCATTATATGTAGTGGATGGGGTTTTGGCAAATGATATCAGATCCATCGACCCCAATACCATTGCCACAATAAGCATTTTAAAAGATGCCTCAGCCGCGGGAATATATGGGGCCGCCGGTTCGACAAACGGTATTGTGATGATTACTACCAAGCAGGGCACAAAGGGTAAACCCAGAGTCGATTTAAATCTTTATACGGGAATTCAACAAATAACTAAAAAGATACCGGTCTTAAACAATCAGCAATGGCTTGATCTGGAAGCAGAAATATTTGATACGACACAGGCAGGTTTTCTCGCAACCATTCCTTCTTACTATAATTTACAAACAACCAATAATAACTGGCAGGATCTGGTTTATCACAATGCCATGCAGACGAGCGTAAACGCCGGCATTTCGGGCGGTTCGGAAAAAGGAACCTATTATATGGATTTTGGCTATCTGAACCAGGACGGAATTATGGTAGGTTCAAATTTCAAACGCTATTCCATAAAATTGAGTATTGATCAGGCAGCTACCAGCTGGCTTAGAATGGGAGCAAATATCAGCTTCAACAGAACCAATCAGAGAACGGTTCCCGTTAATACTTCTACCCAATTCGGAGGTGCCGTTATCAGTGCATTGGTAACGCCTGAATATATTCCCATCTATATGCCGGTCGGATCTCCCCATCCGGGCGTGTATGGTTACAGTACGTTTTTTTCCGGGGATAATCCATATTCAGACATTTATAATAATACTAATAACACGGTGGGGAATAATTTTTTGGGCAACGCTTATGCCGAGATCAGTCTTCCTTACAATCTTAAACTTCGCACACAACTTAATTCTGTAATAGAAAATTCAAAATATGATTATTTTTTAGATCCATATCAGAGTTTATACGGACTCAGCATAAATGGACAGGGAAACGACAGTTATTCGGAAACCAATCGCTGGGCCTGGGATAATACGTTGACTTATTCCAAGGTATTTGGTTTGCATTCCATTAATGTGGTAGTAGGAACTTCTGCATTGGAAGAATCCATTGCTCTTTCATCTTCATCCGGTCAGGGTTTTGCAACAAGTGCCGTTCAAACGCTCAATGCCGCAAGCAGCCATTACAGCGTAAGTACACAAAATTTTGAATGGTCAACCAACTCCTACTTTGGCAGAATTAATTATTCCTACAATGATAAGTACTTATTTACGGGAACTTTCAGAGCGGATGGAACATCCAGAGTAGGAATCAATAATCAATGGGGTACTTTTCCAGCGTTATCTGCCGGATGGAGGGTTTCAAATGAAGATTTCATGAAAAATGTAAATTGGGTTTCAGATCTTAAAATCCGCGCCGGATGGGGTGAAACAGGCAACCTGCCCCCTTATACTGTATTATATCCTTCTTACACTCTGTTGAGTCCCGGCGCTCCCTATGCATATAGCAGCAGTTCAACCGCTGATCCGGGAGTAACAACCACTTCTCAAATAGGAAATCCAAATCTGAAATGGGAATCAGGACAACAAACCAATATTGGTTTTGATGCAACATTCCTCAATCAGCGATTGACGTTTTCTGCAGACTATTACTATAAGAAGGTTAAGAACATGATATTTTCACAGCAGGGAAGCCTGGTGTTCGGTGGTCCGATCACTCAAATCAATGTCCCTGGTTACGATATCAACAAAGGCCTTGAATTTAATATTGATGCAGCCGTCGTAAAACAAAAGGACTTCACCTGGGATATTAACTTCAACATATCTTTTAACAGTAACCTGATCACCAATATGGATACGACAGTTACAAGCTCTTACCAGACAGGGGCGATAACTGTTGGTGGCAGCCACGCCCCCATTTACACGCAGATTATTAAAAACGGTTACTCATTGGGTACCTTTTGGGGATATAAAGCTTTGGGTGTTGATCCTACGTCAGGAAATGAAAATTTCGGAACCGATCTCGAGAATTTGGGATCTGCATTGCCCAAATATATTTTTGGAATCACCAATACATTCAGATATAAAAATTTTTCTCTTTCAGTGCTGATTGACGGTGTGCAGGGAAATAAAGTGTATAATGAAACCAGGATGGAGATAGAAAACCTGACTGGTTATGCAAATGAAAGCGCAGCAGTATTAAATCGGTGGAAGGCACAGGGTAATATTACGGACATACCCAGGGCATTGGCCAATGGAACAACCAATGCAGCCAACGCTGCTTTGTTGCAGAGCCAGGTATCTTCTTTATATGTTGAAAACGGATCTTTTGTACGCATGCGCAATGCAACCCTGTCTTACCAGCTTAGTGATAAAGTATTAAAACAGATCGGCATTGCGAGTCTTCGAATTTATGTGACAGGACAAAATCTGTTTATTATTACGAAGTACAAAGGATATTATCCCGAATTGGACAGTTTTGGCCAGGGTACGAATAATCAGGCTGTAAATGCCGGACAGAGTCCGACTTTATACTCGATCGGCGTGGATGCCGGAGCCTATCCTGCGGCCAGAACCATTACAATCGGTGCGAATGTTCAATTATAAATTTCTTAAATATATTTTTATGATTGCGAGAACTCCTTCCAAATGCATTTTCATTGCGGCAGCTTTTTTATTACTTTTTTCGTGTAGTAAAAGCTTTATAGACCAAACGCCGCAATCCAGCCTGACAACAGGTAATTTCCCCAAGTCCGCTACTGATGCTGAGAGCGAACTGACGGGTGCATACGACTGGATGGTTTATTATACTAATTTCTATCAGTATGATAACTTCATGAACACGGACGGAAAGTCGGACAACTGTTATATCAACAGTGACAATGTAACCGCCGAACAGCCGCTGGAATATTTTTCAACTGTGACTTCGTCCAACACCAATGTTCAAAGAGACTGGCAGGAATTGTATAACGATATCAGAGCAGCCAATGCGGTATTGGATGATGTACCTAACATATCTGATCCTGGTCTGACGAGTGCGAGAAAGGCAATGATTTTAGGTGAGGCGAGATTTTTGCGCGCATTGCATTATTACTGGCTTGTTACCGAATGGGGTGAATGCCCAATCATTCTTACTGTTTCTAATGGAGGAAATTTATACCCTGCACGAAATAAAGTCCCCGAAGTGTATGCGCAAATGATAAATGATTTACAGTATGCAGACAGTGTTTTGGATGTTACGCCTTATAATGGACAATTGGGAAGAGCAACCAAGGGTGCTGCTGAAGCAATGCTGGCTAAAACCTATGCGCAAATGGGTGATTAAACTAATTGCCTTACCTATTGTAATAAGGTTATAAATAGCGGTACTTATTCATTGGTGGGCAATTTTGCCAATCTTTGGGGAGTGGCGAACAAAAACAATGTTGAATCCATTTTTGAATTGCAAGCTAATGCAATTGCATATGGCTTCTTTGGATTTGAAATTTTTGATTTCGTTGCTTCCGATGGTTATCCTAAACGCGATATAGCTTCCGCAAATCTGATCAATGCATTTAAGGCAGCGGGCGACACGCTTTCACGATATCAGACTACTGTAAACTGGCAGATTCCTGGTGCAGCTTTCACTATGCCGCCTAACGCATGGGACCCCAGTCAGCCTATACCATTTATGAATAAATATCCTGATGCTGATGGTTATAATTCTCCGGATGATATCGTTCTTATACGTCTGGCTGATATCATATTACTTGCCGCAGAAGCAAACAATCAATTGGGGAATACAACCGCGGCAACTACAGAACTAAATCAAATAAGAACAAGGGCAGGGTTACCTAATACAACTGCCACTTCACAAAGTGACCTGGCCATGGCAATTTTAAATGAACGTCAGCTGGAACTGGTATTTGAATGTGCTCGTTGGAATGATCTGCTAAGGGCCGATGCAAACGGGACATTAAATATCGTTACGTTGATGAGTACTCAGGTAGATTCTCATGGTAATAATCTCAATTATAATATGAATCCAAATAAATACCAGTATATTTTTCCTGTGCCTCAGCAAGATTTACTTTTGAATAAAAATCTTACCCAGAATCCAGGGTACTGATATTTTGTGATGATTTTATTTTGGGGAAAAAGTACTAACATGATGAGAACCGTGATAGCATTCTTTATTTTTATAAGCAGTTTCCTTACCCTGTTTTCATGTTCAAGAGACAACAATTCGGGTAACAGCGGTGGCACTACCCCGCCGGCAAACAATCAACCCAGTGACGTGAGTTATTGGCTCACAAAAGGAGATCAGACGGTATTATTGCAAAAACAAAATGTGTCATTGATATTTGGCACAAATGCTAATTCTAATCCCTTTATCGATGTGGACAGCACTCAAACATTTCAAACCATTGATGGTTTTGGCTTTACACTGACAGGAGGAAGCGCCTATGTAATAAATCAAATGGATGCAGGCAGCAAGGCTTCATTGCTGAAGGAGTTATTTGGAACTGACAGTCTCTCGATGGGTATCAGTTATCTGCGTCTTTCCATAGGATCTTCTGATCTGAATGCTTCTGTTTTTAGCTATGATGATATGCCTTCGGGACAAACAGATACGGGTCTTGTTCATTTTAGCCTTGCTCCTGATTCAACCGATTTAATTCCGATTCTAAAACAGATTGTTGCCATTAACCCAACCATAAAAATTATTGCCGCTCCATGGAGTGCGCCGGTCTGGATGAAGGATAACAACAACTCTGTTGGCGGAAGTTTGCTTACAAACTATTACAGTTCATATGCGCAATATTTTGTAAAATATATTCAGCAAATGAAATTAAACGGAATTACCATTGATGCCATTACACCTCAAAATGAACCGCTTAATCCCAACAATAATCCGAGTATGGTCATGCAGGCTGCTGATGAAACATCTTACATAAAAAACTATCTTGGTGCGGCCTTTCAATCTGCCGGAATCACAACTAAAATTGTTGTTTACGATCACAATTGTGACAGGCCTGATTATCCGGAAGCTGTTTTAGGCGATGCCACAGCAAATGCTTTTGTAAATGGTTCTGCCTTTCATTTGTACGCTGGCGATATCAGTGCATTGAGTCAGGTACATAACCTGTATCCTAATAAACAATTATATTTTACTGAACAATACACCGCATCCACAGGAAATTTTGCCGGAGATCTGCAATGGCATGTGAAAAATGTGATCATTGGTTCCATGCGAAACTGGAGCCGGAATGCTCTTGAATGGAATCTTGCAAACGATGCCTCTTTTGGTCCCCATACGCCCGGAGGTTGTACCACCTGCAAAGGGGGACTGACCATTAGTGGTTCCTCCATTACCAGAAACGTAGGATATTATATTGTTGCACACGCTTCAAAATTTGTACCTCCCGGTTCGGTTCGAATATCCAGTACAGTCACCAATCTTTTGCAAACTGCAGCTTTTATAACTCCCGCCCGAAAAAAAGTGCTGATTGTTGAAAATGACGACCAGTCACCAGGTGCCTTTAATTTAAGATTCAACGGGAAATGGATTACTACAACGGTGCCTGCCGGTTCAGTTTGCACGTATGTCTGGTGAGAATTTTAAAATTAAAATAAATGGCCATTGGATTTTCATCAGGATATTGGATTTTGACTTTCTGAAATTACTCTCTGGACTGGTTTGCATTTGAATAATTGCGAGATCCAATGGCCATTAACTTTTCATAGATTCGGATTGCTCATAAGGCTAATACATGATCGAAGGCTTAGATGGTTGGTTGTAATTGGGCTTTAATTAATGTTTTTTCTGAATTTATTTAAGTCTTTTGGGTTCGGGTTTATGCAATCATAAATAATTCTGTTTTGTTCAATTCTTCTAAAAAACATCCTGTAAAATTCTTGAATGACTCTCTTTGGTGTTGATCGGTAATTTGTTTTTAACAGGATGTTTTTCATAAGGCAAGGAATAGAGAAGATCTGCTCCGGACCAGGATAACGACCTTCATTTGTTTTGAAACATAAAGAAACAACATGTTGCACGTCTAATAAATAGAACATCATGTGAATAAAATGTACGTAATTAAGGGATTTTGATGTAGTAGAAATTCGAGGAGGCGTAAGGGTTTATATATAAATCAAAGCCATGAGTAGTTGACCGGGGACGTGTTACAGGTTCATGAGATAATTCAGATCAGTTTATGATCAATAGAATACATGATCAGATCGGTATTGGTTTTCATGTTCATCTTAGTCATGATCCTTGCCCGGTATGTACTTATTGTGCTAACACTCAGGGAAATTTGATCTGAAATTTCCGATACGGATTTACCGGAAGCCAATAATTTCATTACTTCAAATTCCCGGTCAGAAAGGCTTTCATGGGTAAATTCCACATCATGCTGGTCGACCGTGGTTACTAATCTTTCTGCAATGGAAGGAGTAATATATTTCTTTCCCAATAAAACCCGGTTTATAGCCTTTACCAACTCTTCGGGAGCCGCATCCTTATTCAGGAAGCCTGAGGCGCCGGCCTTTAAAACCCTGATCGCATATTGATCTTCAGGGTACATACTCAGAATCAGAAAAGGCAGCTTTGGGTGAATCTGTCTGATTTGAGTCAAAACGTCCAACCCGCTTCTGCCCGGCATGGAAATATCGCTGATAACAACATCCCACTCTTCTATCATTATTTTTTTTACAAGTCCTTCGGCATCGCCAACTTCTTCAATTAATGCAGACGGGAATTCATTCTGCAATATCTGTTTTAAGCCCACGCGCACTACGGAATGATCATCTGCAATTAGGATTCGAAGCATTTAGACATCTATTTGAAGAACTGCAACATATCAAGTTACCATTTATTTCAACGAGTAACTAAATTATTACTTCATGCAATCAGAATTTGCGTATCTAAGGGGAAACACTTAGACCAAACTAGTAATAGCATTTAGTCTACCCGGATCCGGCAACTCAACTACAATCGATTCATATCATTTCACAAATCAGATTCCTGTGAGGTAATTATTGAAAATAAAAGCAGAACTTTTACGGACATGACATGAATCATCTTGCAGTTGGTTTAGCATTTGTCTACTTTACCATAAACCTGCGGCATGAACTTTTTCGCCGCCTCTAAAATCCCTCCTATGAAAAATAACCTGTTATTTCTAATTGTAATTTCTATTTTCTCTTTTCCGCTTCTGAATTTCGGTCAGGTTCCTAATTTAGGCACAGCAGCCAATTTTGTCTTATTCACTACTACGGGTGCTGTAGGCAGTACGGGTGTTTCAAATATTACAGGCAATGTCGGCTCCGGTGCCGGTGCCATCACAGGGTTCGGTGGCCTGAATGGATTGATATATAATGCAGATGCTGTAACCACGCAGGCTTCGTCAGATTTACTGGTTGCCTATAATCAACTGAATAGCGAGGTCGCTACTTTCTTTCCAGGACCTGTACTTGGAGACGGACAGGTTCTGACTGCAGGTGTATATTTTTTACCGGCAGCAGCCTCTCTTGACGCGGATCTTACACTGGATGCCCAGGGCGATGCCAATGCGGTATTTATCTTTCTGATTGGAGGAGCATTTTCAACAAATGCCTCTTCGGGAATTTTCTTAGTTAATGGCGCACTGGCATCTAATGTATTCTGGAAAGTGGAAGGTGCGGTACCGATGGCTGCGGGAACCACCATGAGAGGAACCATCATTGCGAACAATGCTGCTATTTCTTTAGGTGCAGGCGGTATATTGGAAGGAAGAGCATTGTCTACTACCGGTGCCGTCTCTATATATGGCTCTTTGGCTTATATTTTACCTGGAGGAGGCACGATTCTGCCTGTCGGGTTGCTTTCGTTTACAGGTGTATGTATTAATCAACAGGTATTATTAAATTGGAGTACGGCAGCAGAATCAAATAACAATTATTTCACTGTTGAACGGAGCATTGAACAAAAAAACTGGATGGTCGTTGAAACGATTGAAGGAGCAGGCAATTCATCTTCAGTTCGTAATTATTCATATACGGACAAACAGCCGATTGAAGCGGTTTCGTTTTACAGATTAAAACAAACTGATTTTGATGGCAACACGAATTACGGGAACACCATTCTGGTAAAAAAATGTGAACAGGTCGATTCCGAAAATTTAATTCTTTATCCCAATCCATCTACAAGTGGGAAGTTCAAATTGTCATTAACCGGTGATAAAAGCCAGGTCATATCGGTGGAAATATTCAATGCACTGGGAGAGAGAGTTTATGGTTCAGCAGGATTTCAATCGTATTTTGATTTATCTGATCAATCAACCGGCGTATATTTTGTACAGGTCCGCCTGAATTCAAAAACAATCACGCTGAGAGTCATGGTGAAAGAATAATTGAAAGTTTTCCAGGGTTCATTTCTGCCGACAAAGTGAAGAATACCGCTGGCCTAAAAAGATCGTGATGAGCAATCAGTTAATATAGCCGATTATTTTTTAAATGGAAGATTATTCATGAACACAATCTGAAATTGAAGTTTATTTTCATTTTCAAATATCTGATACATTAAGCCTGTTTCTAACCTTAAAAAATTACTTATTGCATAACCGACTGCTCCATAAATCCTGTCCTGGTCGAAAACAGGTTCCCTGGAGCGTAAGAATATTTCATTATAAGCAGACAAATAAAATACTTTAGATTCAATCACTTCTTTGCTGATCGGGATATTGAATGACAAAAAATATCTGAACCTCATTCCGAAATTATTTGTAAAGAATCGTTCCTCTATTCTGTACCGGTGCTGGATGAAAACACGACCGAAATTTTGCCTTGTAATGAATTGCTGGTAAATGGTATTATTTGAATTACTGGTCTTTTTCTTAGTGCCCGGAATATATGGCTCAGAATAAACATAAGCATAACCTAAAAGAACATTGTTATTGTTTTCTGTCAGATTAAATCCCAATCCGGTTCTGAGGACTAGTTGTCGCAAGTCTCCTATAAAATTGTAGTTTCGATACTGTACTTCATTCCACCAATTCCATTTCTTATTGATTCGTTGATTGCCAAAATAAATAAACCAGTTACCAATCTCACTGTTTTGGGCTTTTATTTTGAGTGGGGCAAGTGATATAATAATTATGATTACAGGAAAAATTACTTGAATGGCTACAAGTCGTGCTTTGTTATTCATATTAACCTGTAAAAAAGTGAACGGAAGTTAATAAACTCCTGTTTCATATTTGTAATGCATTATGTAAAATATTGATATTCATTAAGTTATATAAATAATGAGGAGATTAATATAGTCATGCAATAAATAAGTTTCCAGGTTGTTTTATTAATATCAACAGGCTATTTTGTATGGCTGATCTGCTCAAGCAGAAAAGCTAAAGGCCAAATAAAATCCAATGAAAACCCAAATTCGGAAAGTATTCATCCGCTTTCTTTTTATCCCCCTGATTTGCCTTATCATTCTCCTTATTGCAGCGATCGCAGTATTATATTCGCAGCAACAACGCCTGGTTTTACTGGCAGTAAAAGAATTAAATAAGAAACTACCTGGAGAGTTATCAATCGGATCCAGCAATATTTCAATTTTTCAGAATTTTCCTTATGTCTCTATTGCAGTTAATGACGTGTATTTTTATTCCGGCAAACTCAAAACTGATAAACCCATATTTGAAGCAGAAAAGATTTTTGTTGGCTTCAGTCTTACAGATATACTAAAACACCAGTATCATGTAAAAGTGATTTTCCTGAAAAATGGTCTTCTCAACCTGGAAAGGGAAAATAACGGAATATTAAATATAGTTGAAGCCAGCCAGCTGAGCACGGATATTGCCGTTTCATCAAATGGTAATTCAAACCAACTGGATCTGGATTTGAAGAAAATCGTTTTAAAGAACATGAACGTCTCTTACCTGGACAGACTGAGCTGTCAACAGTTCGTTTCACATATAGATAAAATACAATCTTCCTTCAGCAACGACACTGAAAAGATTTATTCCGAGCTCCAGGGAGCTTTGATCGTTGATTATACAAGGCCGGGCGACAATTCACTATTCCGCCACAAACATCTCAATGCAGATCTGAGATTGTCTTATGTTAAGACAACTCAAATGTTGAAAATAGAACTGTGTAAACTGAAGCTGGAAGATGCTGTTTTTAATGTCTCAGGAACTGCGGATCTCCTGCATGATAATACAGTTGATTTAAAATTTTCGGGTGATAAACCAGATTTCAGACAATTATTGGCCTTTGCTCCAGAAAAACTGGCGAAGGAACTGAAACATTTTAAATATAACGGAGTTCTTGATTTTTCGGGTGCTGTTACGGGAAAACTGATAAGTAACCGCCAGCCCCGAATCGAACTTTCTTTCTCATGTAAAAATGCATGGCTGCATAATACAGAAACAAAAACGAAACTGGATTCCCTGAATTTTAAAGGGTACTATACCAATGGAGCTGAGCAATCATTAAAAACTTCGGAATTGCGTCTTCTGAATTTCAGTGCAAAACCAGACAAGGGCAAGTTCAAAGGAAATCTTGTTCTACGGGATTTTACAAATCCAAAGATATTGATGCAGGTAAATTCAGATCTGGAATTGGGATTCATTGGAGCTTTTCTTGGAATAAAGGATCTGCAGCGTATTACGGGCCATATCAACCTGAAAATGGATTTCAAAGAGCTGGTGGACATCAGTTTGCCTGAACAAACGATCGGTAAACTGACAGGAGGCATACAAAGCGAATTGACAATTTCCAATCTTACATTCCGTATTCCCTCCTACCCATACAATATTGAACATCTTGATATGCATGCAAATATGAAAGACGGTTTTCTGCAACTGGATACAATTTCATTCCGAATAGGCAATTCTGATTTTCATATGAACGGATCACTGAGTGATCTTCCTGCTTTATTCCACCACCAGGAGAAACCGGTTCAGCTTAGATTGAATGCCGGCAGTAATAAAATAGTTTTGAAAGAATTATTATCATTTGACTCAGCAAAAAGCCAGAAAGCAAAAGAAGAAATTTATGGTTTTAATGTGGGTTTGACGCTGGAGACTTCAGTGAATGAATTACTGCATCCTAAACCACTTCCGAGAGGTAAATTCAAAATTGAAAATCTTTCTGTCGCATTTAAAAAATATCCGCATATTTTTCATGATTTTGGAGCTGATCTGACGATAAATGATACTTCCATTCTGCTGCGTAATCTGACAGGTCAGGTGGATAGCAGTGATTTAAGATTTAGCGGGCGTTTAAATAATTATGCTTTGTGGTTCAATAAGATAAAAAAAGGAAAGACGCTGATCGCATTTGATCTTAAATCTCAGAGGCTGGCTTTGAAAGAATTACTCGGACGACGCGGAATTAACTATATTCCTAAAGAATATAAAGAGGAGGTATTTTCAAATGTATGGCTGCGTTCAAAAATGGAGTTAAAATATGATTCTGTTTTCAGGTTCGCCAATATAAAGATTGCCAATATTTCCGGAGAATGTACAAAGCATCCATATCAGCTTGACAGCATCCACGGCAATATAAAATTCGGCATAGACAATTTCATAAAGATTGATACCCTGCAGGGAAAAATCGGGCGGAGTGATTTTAATATCAGTATGCGCCTGTATACCGGTAAGGATACTGCCAGAAGAAATAAAGAAAATTACCTGCAGTTTTCTTCTCGATTCCTTGATGTGAACCAATTGACGAATTATGTGCAAACTGCGGAAGAAGAAATAACTGCACCTCCGTCCGATACTGATACCGTTGCCGTTACTAATGTTGCATCCATTTATTCTCATGCTGATGCATTTAATATTTTCAGTATTCCGTTTATCAATTTCAACGCTGCAATTGATATTGGACGGGTAAAGTATCGTAGCCTCGGATTTAAAAATATTTCCACCAAATTGCGTATGATGGCTAACCAGCAACTTTATATGGATACATTTGGAATAGAACTGGCAGGAGGGAAAATTGGCGCGAGGGCACATTTTAATGGATCGGATCCGAATAAAATATATCTGAAAACAAGAATTCGCGTGGATAATGTGGATCTTGAAAAACTGATGCTAAAGCTGGATTATTTAGGTCAGGATTATGTAATCAATAAGAATATAAAGGGACGTCTCACTGGTCAGGTAAAATGTTATATCCAGATCCACCCAGATTTTACCCCCATTATGGACAATTCCGAAGCGCAGATAGACGTAAACATCTATGATGGTGAACTGGTGAATTTTACACCTATACAGGCGATGTCATCTTATTTTAAGGATAAGAACCTGAACATAGTAAGGTTTGATACATTGCGAAATGTACTATTATTCAAAAACAATACATTATCCATTCCATCTATGAATATCAACTCCTCCCTTGGTTATCTGGAGATTTCTGGTAGTCAGGCTATGGATAAACACATGGAATATTATCTTCGAATTCCACTGAAACTGGTTACTCAGGCAGGTTTTAGAAAACTGTTTGGTAAAAAGCAGGAAGATGTGGATCCTGACCAGGAAGACGCGATTGAATATCGCGATAAGGATAAGAAAATTCATTTTATAAATCTTAAGATCACTGGTACTCCGGATGATTATAAAATGGCACTGGGTAAAGCGAAGTAATCTTTCAAAGGTTTGCATCATTGAAATCTTCAATGGGGAAAGTAACTGTAAGGACACAACCTTTTCCAGGTTTGGAAATAAATTCCGCGAGTCCTTTATGACCGGCAGCACGACTTTTAATATTGACTATACCTATCCCTCTTACGCTATCATTAACATCAAATCCTACTCCATCGTCTGTAATAGTAAGAATAATGTTACCGTCCTTTTCTAAAATGTTGATTTTAACGCTTGAGGCTTTGGCATGTTTGGTAATATTATTCAGTTGTTCCTGAACAATTCTGAAAACATCCAAATTGAATTTGGGGCTCATCAGGATGTTCAAATTATCATCCATTTTGCATGATATTTTTATTGGATAAGCTTTCATAAGGTCAGCCACCATTGAATGGATGGCATTGCAAAGTCCGGCATTGTTGACGACATTACTCACAAGTCCCTTGGCCAGTTTTCTGATTTCTTCAATTGCGGTAAGTGTATACTCTGAAGACTTGTTTATATTATCATCCCTGTTTATTTTGTTTCGTTTTGCCAGGTCCATATATAATCTTGAGGCAGCCAGCAATTGGTTAACATTATCATGCAGTTCTTTCCCAAGATCTGATCTTTCCAGTTCTTTTGCGGCTGTAATAGCATCGGCTATTTGTATTGCTTTTAATTTTAATTCGGCTTTCCATTCCTTTGCAAAGAGCTTTCTTTGTATCTCAGATTCCGACATCGATACTTCTTTGGCTGTTATTTCTTCATCCAGCTTATGTTCAAGATTGTGCAGCCTTTTAAGGATCGCTTCAGACTTAGATAATTCAAAAATAATTTCATTGGCCACTTTCTTTTCATTTTTAAGATCAATCTCAGTTTGTCGCCTTATACCCTCACTCCTGTTGACAAGCGTAGTAATTGCTTTGCTGATATGATTGTCACCGGAAAATATTACTGATGTGATCTGACAAGGTAATTCTTTGCCATTCTTCTTAATAACAGTTAAATCTCCGATAGAATGTCCGGTTAATCCCCTTTGTTTAAGCATTCGTTTAAAATGCGCATTGGAGACGATGAATATGTCTTCAAAATTTTTTGAAAGCAATTCTTTGCCCGTATATCCCAGTAATTTTCTTGCTGCATGATTTGCTGCAATGATTTTACCATCGCTTATGATGCTGATAATATTTGGCAGATAGGAATTGTTAAAAGCCCTCTGATGGAGGTGGGTCGGAATAAGGTGGTTTGGCTTTGTGATTTGCATTCAATTGGTGATTACAGAGGTTGCCGAACTGCAAAAGGTAGTCTCTTTATGTGGATAAGTTCGTTTCACCATATGTTAATTCCAAGCTAACCGGGATATATAACGATAAAGCAGTATCCGCCAGCGATTTTGGCACCTGTCATTCCTTCCTTTGGATTATAAAATGCAGATCCTGGCTGTTTCGGCGGTGGTTCGACGGCTTAATAAAAATTTAGGGGCCCCGATCAATGGAGGTAGCAATGCAGTAATCAATGAATTGAAGGATTACAATAATCTTTCAATAAGCAGTATCTTCAAACAGCAATCCTATATTTAATCATATCCGATTCAAACAGATTGGCTTTTGTAAACATTTCATGCATAATACCAGTGATCTTAATATTGAAGACGAAATTCTTCCCCTGTTTGATTTCACGTTTAATTATTATTCAGGACAGGCAGTTAGGGAATTAATCATGTTTCCGCTAAGTTCCCAGCCTGAAATAATGAACAGACAACATATACTTAAAGGATATGGTGCCAACAGAGAATTATTAAAAGATTATTCATTTTCTCGTTTTAATCTGTCGGAAATTTATGATTACTTCGAAACTTTTTCTGCAGGTTCTTTTTTCGGCCCCCAATTAAGATGGAAACTTATTTTCAACGAGAAAATGAGACATCAACAAAGAGGCAGGCTTATCCTTCTTATTCATCTCTTTTATAGAATACAAACAGCTTTTTTTGAAAAGCTGGATATCCAACATTTCCCCCGGGAGTATGCGACGGAATTGGAAAGGCTCCACGGATTCCTCATCGATTTTGATCTTGAACGTTATGAAACTATTCTGCGTAAAAAGAAAATCAGGATCAGGCATATTGTTGAATTGATGAAAATTATTACAGAAAAAGTAACCAATGGTCAGGTAGCTTCATTCTGGAAGCGCTGGTTCCAATTTGAATCCTATCTTTCAATCAGCAATGGCATCATCAAAAATGGATTTGTTTTCCCTTCTTTTGATGAAACTGCTTTTTCGATGGAAGGTCTTTTTCATCCTCTGATTAAAAAAGCGGTTCGGAACGATTTGTTTGCACATAAGAATGTAATCCTGTTAACCGGTCCGAATATGTCGGGTAAATCCACTCTGCTGAAATCTATCAGCCTGTGTGTTTACCTTGGACAGACAGGTCTCGCCGTACCGGCAACTAAGGTTGTCATGCCTCTGTTTACAACTATCTCTGCGGCTATTAATCTGACTGATAGTATTGTCAGCGGATATAGTCATTTTATGACAGAAATAATTACTTTAAAAAATGTACTGGCAGATGCTGAAAAGGGATCGAAATGTTTTGCAGTTTTTGATGAATTATTCAGGGGAACAAATATTGAAGATGCTTTGGAAATAAGTACGGTTACAATAAGAGGTCTGACCAGGTTTACAAATTCCTTATTCATTATATCCACCCACCTTCATCAGTTAAAGGATCTTGAAGAGATAAAAAATAAAACAATTGCCACTTATTTTATAGAATGTGAACTAAATGGGAATACGCCGGTATTCACATACAAACTAAAAGAAGGATGGTCTGATTTAAAACTTGGCAGAATACTTTTTGAAAGAGAAGGATTGAATAAAATGCTATCATAAATTCATTATACCTCATCCATGTATGCAGGTTAATTATTAAAAATTATTTAATGTGCAACCATAAATCTGGAAACCGCATTACCCTGACTGCTCACCATTTTGATTATATAAACACCGCTTGAGAATGAACTAAAACTTACAGGTATCTGATCTGGAGAAATAATATGTTTCCCTTTATCCTGCTGGCCCAGGTTAACTGTTCCCATCGTTTGTCCTACAATGCTGAAAATTGTCAGACTACAGGTTCCCGCTTCAGGCAGATCATATTCTATTACAGAACTTCCATTTATTACGGGATTTTGATATACTCTGACAGCCAACGCAGTCACTGGAACAACTGTCGTATCATGTGTGGTGGTGTCTTTCAATTTTGTATTGAGGTAAACCCTGTATTCACCTGCATTCAGGGTAAAATTCTGATTGCCCGTTACCTGTATGGAGTCAGTTCCAAAATAATTATACCAGGTGCCTTTTGCAGGAAACGGAACTGTACCTGTTCCTGCATTTACGTCAAAGTTTCCTATGACAACTGCAGCTACAGAAGAACCGGATAAAAGCAGATATTTAAAAGCCCCATTGAGCGAATAGACAGTATTGGCAGTATCAAGTTCAGGGTAAGTCGTACGAAGCTGCATCATCGAAGCATATACATCATGCAAATTTTTCCTGGAGTTATTCTGCAGATAATCCCAGCGAATAGGCTTGGGTGTAAGTCTGCAACTACCTGAAGGATCTACTGTACCATTGGTACACAAGTTGATAGAATAATCGAATCCCAATTCACCAAATTCCGTGAGCATCTTCGGTCCGGGTGCGAGTGCCCAGAATGCTGTAGCTGCAGCATTACGTAACAATCCTGTGGTCGTATCCTTAACATTGTAAGAGCCACTGATGTTGCCATAATTCTCATTATTATACATCAGGCGTTCTTCGTCGTGGCTTTCCTGATAAACTACAAGTCCCGGATTATTCCATCCACCCAGAGAAGTATAAATGCTTCCTGTAAGATCCCAGGTAGCGCCTCCCGGTGAAACCGTATTATAGCCCATGGTAGCCTGGTTATAATTGGGACTAAGATTTGCTCCCCACAGCATCATGCCGTAATTGGCTTCCACGGATTGTTCATTATTGTCTGCAAACATTTCAAGAATACAGTAGCTACCGGGTGAAGAAGTCTGCATCTGGTTGTAAATATTTTTCCAGGTAGCTACACGTCCTGCATCGTAATTTCCCCAGGCTGTTACATTGCAATTATTACCGAATGCATCACAAGTGTTGGTTTGTGTAAAACCTTTGGCAAGATCCCAGCGATATCCGTCAATATGATAGTTGGTCAGCCAATAGTTGAGCACTCTTTGTGTAAATGTTTTCGTGGCCTGGCTTTCATGATTGAACTGGAAACCCACATTAAATGCATGAGTGGGATATTGATTAAACCACGGATTGTTTGCGGCAGGAACGCCCTGCGCATTGTTCCAATACATCTGTACCATCGGTGAACTGCCGAAAGAATGGTTCATTACCATGTCCATGATCACTGCAATACCCTGCTGATGGCAGGCATCCACAAATTGTTTTACGGCAGTTGCAGTACCGTAAACTTTATCCGGTGCAAAATAAAAATTGGGATTGTAGCCCCAGCTAACAGAACCTTCAAAATTATTAAAGGGTTCGATCTCAATTGCATTTATTCCCAAACGCTTCAGGTAAGACAAAGTATCCATGAGACCCTGCCAGTTTCCTGCATTGGTAAAATCAGCCAGCCAGAGTTCATAGATCATCAGACTTTCTTTCGCAGGTCTTTTAAAATTGGTGACCTGCCAATTATATGCAGTCTGCCCGGTTTGAATAATACTGGCAAGAGTGCCGCTTGCCTGTGATGGAAAAGTTTTCAGATTGGGATAGGTAGAAGAAGGAATTCCGGGATCTACATTTTTATCCAGTACTTTTTCGGTGTTGTAATCTGCTAATACAAGGGTGTCATCAATAACATACTGATAGGCAAATTCAGTACCTGATGTCAGTCCGTTTATCTGAAGCCAGTAGTAATTGCTGTCCGGCGTTTTATTCATCTGATAAGCTGTACCCTGTGTCCAGTTATTGAAATCACCTATAACTACTACTTTATTTTTATAGGGAGCAAATAAAACCAATATGACAGAGGTGTCGCCGGGCTGATAATTGATCCCTTCACCGGCTCCTGCAGGTAAAGGAAGAATATTGGAAGCTTCCCCAACATAAAAATTAAATGAATCAGTCGTATTATTAATACCATCAAACGCAGTTCCTTTTACCCATTGATTGCCTGTTATGGTGATGGGTACTTTGACTGTCAGCGAATCTCCCGAAAGGATTGAATTTACCTGGGAACCATTAAAATATAAATGGAGAGCGGCGTTATGACTGGAAATAAATTTTATTGCCAGTGAATCTCCGACATTTTTTGTGATGGGTACAGGTATCGGACTATATGTGGGTTGAAACGGAGGCTGGTTGAATTGTACAAATAAACCACTCTGCGAATAAACAGATTGATACATATCGCTGGCATCGCTGTTACGCTGAACAAATGATCCACTGCCATTGCGAAAAAGGATGGCAACTTTTAGTATTTGTTCTGAAGCAGGAACTGTAAAAAAACTTCTGATATTATTTATGGTATATACATATTTATTATTTCCCAGGGACGTCGCCTGTGCAGCAGGATTGGTTGTTCCCCAGGTAAAAGGTACATAACGCCAATCTGAATTGCTTGTACTTAGATTGGTAATGACTCCAACATGAACATATACATCGTTTGTATTAGCATAATTTAAAAGACCCTGGTTTCCAAATGAACAATCTACCACAATTGAAACTGAATTTGTATCCAGCGGGAACGCAGGAGTTGCCGTTATCTCCTGTGCATGAAGGGAAAAAACAAAGAACAAAAAACCCGCAATGATGTATAATTTCTTCATCAGATGTAATAAAATAAAAAGGTTCGGACTATTCGCATAGCATTATAAAACGAAGATAAGTAAAACGAAAAGAGGCGTTTTTAATTCGCCTCCTTCGTTATTAAAATTTATACTACATCAGCTCCGTCATGATTATGGTGATGTCAATGTATATTGATAATTTAAAAAATCAGCTATGATCGTATAGTTTCCATCAGTTGCTGGACCATTAAAATTGGTACTCAGGTTATAACCGAAAGGACCTCCGGACGCTGGCACATTTCCATTTGCAACTGCGAACTTATTTGACCAGTCACCATTCTTAGGAAGCATCAGGTATTGATTTCCTCCAAGTAAATGTAATGAAATGGAAAATTGTGAAGAGTTGAGTCTTGTGAACACCTGTGAAGGTTCAGGAACCGGATTGTTCCAGCCGCCGGCTGTTGCACTACCTACCAGGAAGAGACTGTCCGGCAAAACCTGCGTAAATGGTGTTACAGAAAATGTTCCAGCCTGGAAATTCACAAGGATCTTATATAAACCAGAACTATCAGGGCCTGGGAAATTTTGGGAAAGATTATATCCGAAACCTCCTCCTGTATTTAAACCCGGAACTGTATTGTCTGCAACGGCATATTTATTTGTCCAGTCACCATTTTTAGGAAGTATCAGGTATTGCTGTCCGCCGATTATATTAAATACACCACCATAATCTACCGAATCGATTTCTTCAAATTGTTGGGTTGGTATGGGCACTGGATTGGCCCATCCGCCGGGTGTGGCAGATCCCACAAGGAATAATTGTTTTGTTATCGGAGGGGGAACTTTAGGTGGAATGACATAAGGCGTTACACTGATGGTAAGCGTATTGGAATTTAATTGTTCATTGTTATTTGCATAAGACGATACCACCCGCACATCCATGTTATACGCCACATTGTAAGAAAAGCCGAATGAAAGTGCAATTGTATTAATCTGCTTTGCTGTGAATGTATCTGTTAATACGCCGCTCACAACAACGTTCACGGCCTTGGCAAAATTCCTTCCTGAAGAATCAAACTGGATCGTATATTTTTCAGTGGATTTTGCTGTTGAATACATGGGGTCTGTCCACGATAATGTAAGCACCTGTTTCAGCGAATCAGATGGTGCCGGAGCAATGGTAGTAGACGAACCCTTCAGTGCCGGCGCATTTCCGTTCGGATAGTAAGTATTGGATTGTTTTGTACACGCTATAATTGCCAGCAGCAACGATAAAGCAACAATTAAGAATTTTGATTTATTATATTTCATATAATTTTTTTTAATCATCATTGAATGTTAGTTACTATGGCGTTACTGTAAACATACCTGTTTGAAAATTTACATCAATGACATATGTACCGCTTGCCGCAGGAGCCAGGCAATTGTTACCGTTATATACAAATGGGCCGCCGTTGATAGCTGACGGATCATCATTGGTAGCGACACTCCATTGATCTGTCCAGGATCCGTTTACTCCAATTAATTTGTATTCGCCGCCACCAACGATAGGTACAGTAATTTTATATTCCGTCGGACTAACCTTGGTAAACTGTTGAATGGGAACCTGTGACGCAGGTGAAATGGGATTACTCCATCCACTTACTGCTATAGCACTTCCTACAATAAAGAGTGTGCCTGATTTAGGAGGCGCAACTTTTGGTGGTGGTGCATATGGTATCACAACATAATTAAGTGAAGCGGATGTTAGTGGTGCAGCAACCGCTGTGGAAGATGTGAATGGTTGTAAAAACGATTGCACCCTAACCTGTATATTATGTGGCTGGCCAAAGCTTAGTTGAAGCCCGTTTCCAAGCAGGGCATTAAATGCAGAAACACTGAACGTCTTACTAAGGTCAGAATTAATCGCAACTGTCTGCATATGCGGACTGGTAAAATTTGCACCTACTGTATCTACCTGTAGGTAATAGGTTACGTTCATAGAACTGATCCCGTTACTGAACTGATAGTTGGGATTTGTCCATTTGAATGTCACTGCAAATGCCGTTGTGTCTGTAACAGGCAGCGGGATTGTATCGCCTGGTGCGGAGGTGGAGGTCAGAACAGGAGATGTACCACCCTCATAATAAACTTTTGCCTCATCCTTTTTGCAGGCGCTGAATAAAAGCAAGCCAGAGGCGGCTGTCAGCATTATTTTATTTAAATATCTTTTCATACAATCGCTTTATAAGATCTTTTGAATTTAGTAACCTTTGTTTTGAACAAGGTTGGGATTTGCGTTTAGGTCAACTGATGGAATAGGGAAAATATTAAAATTATCAGCCGCACCAGTTCCAGAAGCTACGCCGCCCTTCCATGGCCACAAATAACTTCCGGATGTAAATAAACCATAACGTACCAGGTCTGTGCGTCTGAAACATTCCCAGTATAATTCCCTGCCCCTTTCATTCAGGATATCCTGTAAAGTCAAAGAAGCTACATTGCCACTTGCATTACCATAAGCTCTTTGTCTCAGCATATTAAAATAAGTAATCGCCTGCGCATTGGTTCCTCCTGTACCTCCTCTTAAGACGGCTTCTGCATAGATCAGGTATATTTCGCCAAGACGAAAAAGTGGAAAATCAGTTGAGGCGAAAACGCTGGCATTGGGAGGAGTTGCGCCAGTTGAAGTCACGTTCTGAAACTTCGTTACCGCGAGCCCGTCATTAAAATTGGCAATTTGACTGATTGATTCATTTTGACCGTTAGTGAAAAACAGGGAACGATGATCGAGGGTACCTGTCAGATCAGGAAAAAGATTGGGGATATTTGAAGTTACCCTGTTTCCTCCCCATCCGCCACCTGGAACACCATAATTTGCTGGCGCCATTTTACCACCAATGGCCGCATTGATTATAAATGTTGTACCACCATAATTCTGGGTATTTTGTCCATCATAAGCTATAGAAAGTAATTGCTCAGTGTTGTTCAGATTGTTATCTGCAAGAAAGAGATTCTGGTATTTGGGTAATAATGCATAACCAGCAGCTATTACCTTATTGGCATATGTAATGGCATCTGTGTACCTGGCTGTACCCGTATAAACTTCCGCATTCAGATAAATCCTGGCGAGTAAAGCCCAAACGCAGGCCTGGTCAGCCCTTGCATATTCATTCTGCATAGCAGGAACCATTGCATTGGCGCTATCCAGACTTTTCAATTCAGATTCCACATAAGAAAAAAGATCTGCCCTGGAAATTTGAGGTGGAAGAAATGCGGTACCTATCGGACTTTTTTCTGTAGTGAAAGGGGGATTAGCAAACAAATCCATCAACACGGAATACTGATAAGCGCGCAAAAAGCGGGCTTCAGCACGATAATATTTTATGTTTGTCGCATCGCTTCCTGAGAATTTTGCAATGGCTGCATCGCTGGCATTCGCAATAAATGAATTAGCTACTGTAATCTGGTAGATAGAACGGCTATATAAACCGTTTAGAATTACATTGCCTGAATTCCAATTCATATTGTGAAAATCCGGAACTCCAGGATCGTTCCACGCACATACGGCTTCGTCTGTACTTAATTCCTGCGCATCCCATAGCAATCGAACGAAATCAGAAGTACCTGCATCTATTCCTCCCAGGTCGGAATTTCCCGGACCCGTGCTGCTCGTCAGAGCAAAAGAACCATATACTTTAGCAAGGGATTGCTTATATCCTGCTGCAGTACTATATACAGTAGCAGCTGTAGCAGTATTGGAAGGATATCGGTTCAAGTCCTTTGAACATCCCACCAGGAATGTTATTGCCATCAATACCAGAATTCCTATATTAAACAGATTCTTTTTCATATCTGATAATTTGTATAAAATTAAAAATTAAAAACCAAGGTTTACACCTAGTGTATATGTCCGGGGTTTGGGATAAATATTATTATCTATTCCAAGATATATTTCAGGATCTATACCAGAATATTTTGTAATAACAAATACATTCTGACAGCTCGCACTGATATTTAATTTTACCTTATTGTTCATAATATTTCCCAGATTATAGTTCAGACTGAGATTGTCCATCTTAAGAAAAGATGCATTCTCGACATAATAATCCGAGAAATACTGGTTATTGATAAAATTGGTATTGCTGTAAGTAGTCAGCGTATTTGAAATAAAATTATTTGGATTTAGAATGGACCTTTGGACAGCCAGATTTGCGGCTACGTTATTGTACACATAGTTGCCGATATTGGCACGTAATACTGTACTAAGTGTCCATTTCAAATAACTGACCGAGGTACTGAAACCCATGATAACCGGCGCAAAAGGAGATTTATAGTGATATGCATCAGGAGAAGAAGGGGGTGATGAAATTATCCCATCCCTGTTCTGGTCAACATAAAGTCCCTCTGTTGGCATTCCGGATTTCTGATCATAAATTTGTTTAAGAACAAAAAAGGCGTAGGGAGAGTAACCTACTGTATGCATCTGAATGGTATTACCCGTTCCACCTGATATTCCGCCTGCGGCATCTCCATAGAAGGTAGGATCGTTTGAGTTATTAGTAAGTTTAGTAATTTTTATATCCTCGTAGGCAATATTAAAGGACAGGTTCCAGATAATGGTTTTAGACTGTATTGCCACGGCATTGATCGTAAATTCTGCTCCCTTGCTCACCATGTTTCCAATATTAGCAGTATACTTATTAGTGAAATTAGTGCCATTCGGAATAAAGATACTGTTGATCATGTTTGTAGTATTTTTATAATAATACTCAACACTACCAGTAATCCGGTTATTTAAAAATCCATAATCAATACCAATATTTGTAGAAGCAGTCTGTTCCCATTTCAGGTTAGCATCATAGGGCGCAGGAGTATACATATAATAAAAAGTACTATCAAATTGGTATTTGCTCCCGTTATTGCTCAGGGAATAACTGGGGATATATCCATAATTACCAATAAAATCCTGGTTACCTGTTACCCCATAACTGGCTCGTAACTTCAAACTTGAAACCGTCGATGAGTTTTTCAGAAAACTTTCTTCATTGATTTTCCAGGCCAACGCAATGGCGGGGAAAACTCCATATCGGTTATTCGATGGGAAACGGGAAGAACCGTCGGTACGAAGTGAAGCCGTCAGGATATATTTATTGTTGTAAGTATATATTAAACGCCCAAAATATGAAAGCATGGTATTTTCGGCTATACTAGTCGGATAGAGAGGTGCAGTTCCGGGAATTGTATCTCCTTTTGAATCAAAAGAAGCGTAGTTATATGTAGTGCCAAGATTGTTATAATATCCATATCCCGCCACCACATTGATATTACTATTTATATCAGGAATGTCCTTCAGGTAATTGAGTTTGAATTCCAAAACAGTATTATTATTCGTTCCCTTATATTGGTAATTATTTCCGTGGTTGGTAGTTGTACCCCATGCCTGCGCCGCGTCGCCCGGAATGTGCACGTTTCCTACTCCCTTGGATTCATCCAGGCCCAGATTAAGATTTACATGAAGTTCGGGAAGGAAATGAACCGAATAATCCAATTGAATATTTCCAAATAATCTGTTGGCAATACTTGTACTGTTGTATTGGTTTAAAAGTGCAACCGGATTTCTGGTTGCATTTGGATTTGGCGTAGTATCGTTCAGTGTCCATTCAAAGTATCCTCCAAATACGCTTCCCTTATTATATATAGATTGCGTTGGGTCAAAAGCTGCAGCAGCACCAATAGCACCCTGGTTTGCAAATCTTGTGTTTTCATGCGACCCGTTTGCATTGATGTCTATTTTCAGATGATTGTCAAATAAACTGGGATTTAAGCGGACGGATGCAGTTGTACGTTGGAGATTATCTGTTTTTAGAATGCCAGACTGGTTCAGGTAACCAACAGAAACAGAATAAGGCAAACTATTCAGGACTCCTTTCATATTATTAAGGGCCCCCGTCATACTCAAATTGGTATTGGAAATAATTCCGGTTTGATAAATTTGGTTCTGCCAGTTTGTACTTGTACCACCTAACAAAGCAACATAAGAAGGCAAGCCATTTGTTTTAACATAATCCGTTAGCTGAGAAGTGGAAAGAACAGATTCTTCTTTCGCTATAACAGAACCTCCTAACTGGGTATTAAAATTAAATTTCGGTGCTCCGTTTTTGCCTTTTTTAGTTGTTATGAGGATTACTCCACTGGATGCCCTTGAACCATAAATCGCAGCAGCAGAGGCATCCTTAAGTACCGTCATGCTTTCAATATCGTTAGGATTAATTAAGGACAATGGATCGGAAACACCGGGAATGGTAGAAGTTCCAAGAGGATTATTTGGATCCGGTTTCATAAGTGACTGCATCGGTACTCCGTCTATAACATATAGCGGGTCATTGTTTCCATTTAGGGAAGAAATTCCCCGGATACGAACGGTAGCTGCAGCACCAGGCTGACCGCCATTAGATGTTACAGAAACACCCGCAACTTTACCTGCTATCAGTTCATCAGGTGAAGTTATGGCTGCTCCCTGCTGGAAATCTTTTGATGTAACAGTAGCAACAGATCCTGTAAGGTCTTTTTGTCTAACAGTACCATATCCGATAACAACCACGTCATTCAATGAAGTTCCGGAGGACTTAACAAGTGAAATATTTAAAGATCCGCTTCCAACAGATACCTCCTGAGTAAGATATCCTACTGATGAAATAACCAATGTATTGGCTGAATTTGGAACGTTAATTCTAAAACTACCATCACTTGCTGTCGTAGCCCCTGTTTTAGTGCCTTTCACAAGGATCGATATACCTGGCAGCCCTGAACCATCTGTAGCATCTGTGATTTTTCCAGAGATTGTTCTGG
>JABDDT010000033.1 GCA_013287475.1 Bacteroidota bacterium | reverse complement strand
CGGAAACGTTGAAAGAATCAAAGTTTCCAGCCATGGGGATGGTAAATCTTTCATCTGCTGCCTTATTCAAATATGGCTGAAGACCCTTGTCTTCGCTTCCCATCATGAGACAACAGGGTAGATCGAGATTCAATTCATACACTTTTTTTTCACTTTGCATATTACTGGCAAATACAAGTATTCCATTTAAATGCATGCTGTCAACGGCTTTCAGTAAACTGCTTACCCTGCATACATGTATTTTTTCCAGCGCACCCGCGGAAGATTTCAATGCTTCTTCATTTAAAGCCGCAATGCCTTTATCGGGAATGATCATGGCCTGGGCTCCACAACAGACCGCACTTCGGGCTATCGCTCCGATATTTCGGACATCGGTAATTCCATCCAGAAGAATAAATAAAGGAGTCTGGCCGGCCGAAACTACCTGGTCAATTACCGACTGCAGATCCATATAAGTAATAAGTGCAGCCAGGGCTATGACTCCCTGATGATTAGCCCGCGTAAAAGACAATAATTTTTCCACGGGAACCTGTTGAATAGGTATGCCGCGCTTTTCAGCCAGTTTGCGAATTTCGCCAATGGATTCTCCGCTCACATTTCGCTGAAATAATATTTTATCAATCGGCCTCCCGGCTTCCATAGCTTCAATAAGTGGCTGCCTTCCGATAATGATGTCAGAGGATTTCAAATTTTATTTTTTTATTTTACCCTGATAAATCATGAGCTGAATTTGTTGTATAGCAGCTACCGACATGGCATCGGTTATCTTTCCCGTTTCTACCATCATGCTCACCTCATTGAATGGTAATTTCTTTATCAGCAATTCTTCAGTTTCCTCCGGTGCTGCCATTTGTTCTTCCAGGTCTCTTGCCAGGTATATGACCGAAAGCTCATCACTTACGGAATTAGAAAGATGCATGGTCAGAATTTTTGTCCAGCTTTTTGCAAAAAGACCCGTTTCTTCCATGAGTTCCCTTTTAGCAGCATCCAAAGGATCTTCATCTATTCTTCCTCCCCCCTCAGCTATCTCCCAGCTGTACTGACCGAGTGGAAATCGATATTGTCCAACCAGCCATGTATTTAAATTTTCATCCAGGGGAATTACTCCGACTGCGAGATGTTTATAATGAACCTTCCCATAAATACCTTTTCCACCTTTTGGATTGATCACCTGAAATTCCGTAAGTTCTATCCAGGGATTTTCATATACTACCTGCTGGCTGAGGATTTGCCAGGGATTTTTCTCTTTGTTCATCACCGAATTTAATTGTTAATTGTCAATTGTTAATTGTAAACGTGTTTGTGTAAATAGGGAAGTATGGGTTGAATGGATTACAAACCCTGTTAACAATTAACAATTGACAATTAACAATCAAAAAAAAGGGCCGGTAATAAAACCCGCCCCAAAAAATATTGCCTTAAGCCTTATGCTTTACGCCTTAAGCTTAAAAGCCTGCTTTACTTTTTTTACGTAATCCAGTTTCTCCCATGTAAATAATTCAACTTTTTTCTTTATGGTTTTTCCGTCGGGAGAAACAAATGTCTTCTCAACGATTTGTGGTTTGCGACCCATATGTCCGTATGCTGCTGTTTCACTGTAAATCGGGTTTCGCAGTTTCAATCTTTTTTCTAAGAAGTAAGGTCGCATATCAAAGATCTGCGCTACAATTTTTCCAATGTCCCCGTCAGAAAGTTTCACATTGGCAGTTCCGAAAGTATTCACGTAAATAGAAGTTGGCTGCGCAACTCCAATGGCATAAGAAACCTGTACAAGTACTTCCTTTGCCAACCCGGCAGCAACCAGATTTTTTGCAATATGCCTGGTTGCATATGCTGCGCTGCGGTCTACTTTGGAAGGATCCTTTCCGCTGAAAGCACCTCCGCCATGCGCGCCCTTCCCACCATATGTATCCACGATAATTTTACGCCCTGTCAGACCCGTATCGCCATGCGGACCACCAATTACAAACTTACCGGTGGGGTTAATATGATACTTTATTTTATCATTAAATAGTTGCCCGTATTTTTTATATTTTGACTGAACGCGGGGTATAAGTATTGAAAGAATATCTTTTTTAATCTTAGCCTGCATTTTTGCTTCTGTATCGAAATCGTCGTGCTGGGTTGAAATCACAATGGCATCTATCCGAACCGGATTGTTGTTATCGTCATATTCAAGGGTAACCTGGCTTTTGGCATCCGGACGCAGGTATTTGATTTCTTTATCCTCCCTTCTCAGTGCAGCCAGTTCAATCAGGAGTTTGTGTGCCAGATCGAGGGCAAGCGGCATATAATCTTCTGTTTCATGACTGGCATAACCAAACATCATTCCCTGATCGCCGGCACCCTGTTCTTCTTTTTTTGTCCGGTCAACACCCTGGTTTATATCGGCCGACTGCTCATGAATTGCAGAAAATATTCCGCAGGAATTAGCTTCAAACATATATTCGCTCTTGGTATAACCGATTTTACGGATCACTGAGCGTGCAATTTCCTGTACATCCAGATAGGCGCTGGATTTTACTTCACCGGCAAGTACAACCTGTCCGGTAGTTACAAGGGTTTCGCAGGCTACTTTGGATTGAGGATCAAAAGCAAGAAAATGATCTATCAGTGCATCAGAAATCTGGTCGGCAACTTTATCCGGGTGACCTTCAGAAACACTTTCGGAAGTAAATAAATAAGGCATTTTTACTTGTTGAATTGGATCAAGAAAATAAAAAACCACTAACTACAAAAAGTAATTAATGGATGGCGATGCAAAGATAATAGTTGATACATTATTACTTATAAATCGCTGGAACTAATTATTGTGACAGATCAGTATAGAGTTGCAGGTAATCACTCAGGTCCGATTCCGTATTATAAGGAAGCACTTTTTTGCCCCTGACTTTACTGAATTCCTCTATGAGTTTTTTATCTGTCTTTTCCGCACCGAATGTGATGGCATCGGCATAACCTGCACCAATACGGAACAAATCTGAATTGTTTGCCTCGTTGAAAGGTTCAAGATCTTTTTCCTTAATACTTGCATGTATATTAGCCGTTTTGGTAAAATTATTACCCAGTTTTTCCTTGAAAGTATTCTGGCCAATGGTGTACACCACTTTGCTGTGTGTGAAAACAGGTTCCTTTTTATAGACTGTTTTCAGGTAGAAAGGAATGAGTCCGGTCATCCACCCACTGCAGTGAATGATATCAGGCGGCCATCCGAATTTCTTGACAGTTTCAAGGGCCCCTTTGCAAAAGAATACTGTACGGAGCCCATTGTCTTCAAACCATTTTTCCTTTTCATCATGAAAAATATATTTGCGCTTGAAAAGGTCTTCGTTCTCCAGGAAATAAACCTGCAACCGTGCATTCGGCAGAGAAGCGACTTTAATTTGCAGGGGATAATCATCATTATCTACTGAAACGTTGATACCGGAAAGTCTGACAACTTCGTGCAACCTGTGCCTCCTTTCATTAATCACACCAAACCTTGGCATGATGCATCGAACTTCAAAACCATTATCATTGGACTTTATCGCTAACTTATTGACTGTTTCCGCAAATTCTGTCAGTTCCAGATAGGGAGACATTTCATTGGCAATAAATAAAATTCTTTTCTTTGCTACCATTAGGAATGGGAATTGGTGATCAGGAGAATACCTGAAATTCAGTTTGCAAAGGTACGTTTAATTCCCTAAATAGGCTTGTTGTAATGCTTCTGAATTGCTAAAACGCTGAAAATGATTCTATTTAAAAAGTCGGAAGACCTCCGGAAATGCCTGGCCGATAAGAAAAACAAGGGGGGTAAAACCGGTTTTGTGCCAACCATGGGCGCTTTGCATGAAGGGCATATAAGTCTGATCGAAGCCTGCCGTTCCCAAACGGATCTCTGTATTTGCAGCATTTTTGTAAACCCTGCCCAATTCAATGACCGCAAAGATTTTGAGAAATATCCCATCAGTCTGGAAATGGATATTGAAATGCTTGCAAAAGCTGGTACAGACCTGGTTTTTGTCCCTTCCATACATGAAATTTATCCAAAGGGGGATACCGGATTGGAAACCTATAACCTGGGCTCACTTGAAACCACCCTGGAAGGCCGTTATCGTCCAGGTCATTTCCAGGGAGTCTGTCAGGTAATGAACCGGCTGCTGGACATTGTAAGACCTGAATATTTATTCATGGGACAAAAAGATTTCCAGCAATGCCTGGTTGTAAAAAGATTGATCAGGCTCCTCCATCTGGCAATTGAATTCCAGACTGTTCCAACCATGAGGGATAAAGATGGTCTCGCATTAAGCAGCCGTAACAGGCGGTTAACTACTGAACAAAGAAGATTTGCACCTGCCATATTCCAGGCTCTTACATATATCAGGGATACTCTTATTCCCGGCGATACCGGTCCTGTCATTGAAACGGCCAGGCAAATACTGGATGCAGCACATTTTAAAACTGATTATATATCCATTTCCAATGCTGTGGATTTAGAACCGGTTCATGTATTTGATGGAAAAGTGAAAACGCTGGCTCTTATCGCAGCTTTTCAGGGAGAAGTGAGACTTATAGATAATATGCTGCTGAATTAGTTTAAATTTGCGGCTCAAAATGAAAAAGCGCTCATGGATATTGAAGTACTAAAATCTAAAGTTCACAGGCTGGTTATAACAGAATCCAATCTGAATTATATCGGCAGCCTGACCCTTGATGAGGATCTGATGGACGCTGGCAATTTAATTGCTAATGAAAAAGTGCAGGTTGTGAACGTTAACAATGGAGCACGGATTGAAACATATCTTATTCCCGGAAAAAGAAATTCAGGAATATGCTGCCTGAACGGGCCTGCAGCCCGAAGTGGGGCAGTTGGGGATATTGTAATTGTAATTTCCTATGCACGCCTGGATTTTGAAGAAGCTAAAAAATTCAAACCCTGGGTGGTTTTTCCCAGGGAAGGGAATAAATTATAGAACACCCGCAGTGCGTTGTATCCCGTTCCAGACTTGCCGGATACCTTTAAAATTGTATCTTACCTCCTTCTATGAAGAAGCATTTTTTATCGGCTCTCCAATACGTTTTTTTTGCCGGCCTGGCAGTATTTTTTGTTTGGTTAAGTGTTCGAGGAATGGACCATGAGAAATGGGAACAACTTAAAAAAGCGATGGACCGCGCACATTACTGGCTCCTTGTTCCCGTTTTCAGCTTATTACTCGTTGCCCACTGGTTACGTGCCCTGCGGTGGAGGCAGCTTATGGAACCTATGGGTTATAATCCTTCCCGGCTGAATGCCTTTTTTGCTGTTATGATCGGATATTTCGTAAACCTCGGTGCTCCAAGGCTAGGAGAAGTATTAAAATGTACCATACTGGCGAAATATGAAAAAATCCCGGCCCAAAAACTCGTAGGTACCATTGTTGCAGAAAGAGCTTTTGATGTTATTTGCCTGATGCTGGTTTTCGGTCTCACATTCGTTTTTCAATTTGATATCGTCAGTTCCCTGGTACACGATTATATTTACCCTCTTTTTCAAAACAAAAACGGACAGACTGCCTACAGGAAAATAGTGATTCTGGCTATCGGACTGATCGTTTTTCTGGTTATTATAAAAGTGGTCTTTAGCCGTTTCGGACATATTAATATCGTACAGAAAATAAAAGATATCCTTACAGGTGTCTGGCATGGACTTATCAGCGTCCGGGCTTTAAAAAATAAACCTTTATTTTTCTTTTATACTATTGCGATATGGGTTATGTACCTGCTTAGCACCTGGTGCGGGTTTTTCGCTATTGATGAAACAAGCCACCTGGGCCTTGCCGATGCTTTGACTGTACTGGCTATGGGGAGTGTTGGTATGATCCTTTCTCCAGGAGGAATCGGTGCATACGCTTTACTCGTTATGGAAACCGTTGCCTTATACCATATACCAAAAGAACCTTACGGACAGGCACTTGGATGGCTGCTCTGGTTTGGTCAGTTTTTGAGTTTTGTCATTTTTGGCGTAATCAGTTTTATTTTATTACCCCGCGTGAACCGTCAAAAAATTAAAGTGGATGAACCAACCCCAGGTTATACAGCATAAAATATATTCTACAAAAGAAATTGTTTTCCAGGTGAACAGATGGAAACTCCTTAATAAGACGATTTCATTTACCAATGGATGCTTCGATATCCTGCATCCTGGTCATATTGCTTCACTCTCGGATGCAGCCCGCGAATCAGATTTCCTGATTGTTGGTTTGAATTCTGATGGATCGGCCCACAGGCTGAAAGGCCCAGGCCGACCCGTGATGGACGAAAAATCACGCGCTCTTATGCTCGCATCCCTGCTTATCGTGGATGCCGTTGTGGTCTTTGAAGAAGATACCCCGCTGGAACTAATTGAAATAATAAAACCGCATGTTCTGGTAAAAGGCGGCGATTATACAATGGATCAGATTGTTGGTGCGAAAGAAGTGATAGCTGCGGGGGGGCGAGTTGTGATAAATCCGATTATACCTGGTTTTTCTACTACCGGGATAATTGGTAAAATCCAAAGCTTGTAATGTGGCGAATACGGAAATGTAGAAAATGTAGGAATTCAAAATTGAATGGGGAAATGACAATTTGGAAATGTGAGGACTTTGCCAGCTTATAATAAATAGCTACATTTTCTACATTATCATTGATAATTCAATTCCCACTTTTTTAATTTCATACATTCCCTCATTCGCCACATTAAATAAATCTACCCCCGATACATTCTTTCCACCTCCTGCACTATCACCTCAACATCATGATCTTCTCCCTGCGCATCGTAAGACTGTTTAAGGCTGCTGCCGAAGAAAAAAGCAACCGTTTGCCATACACGGGCTGAGAACCCGCCACGATATTCTTTTATAATGTCATAACAGTTATTGCCGGTCTGCCTGTTAATAAGTTTCATCAAAACCTTTCCCTGATAAACTGAAAGCCTTTCCATCGGATCGGTAAATTCTTTTCTCAAATCCTTTTCCATGGATTTGATATAATCCTTCCTTTGAGATTCTGAATTCATTTTTGCCAGCTGCGCATTCATATCATTCAAGATAATTCCTGCTTTCCTTGCATATGGATAAGTGACATATACCGCATTACGCAATCGCGTCATTGCTTCGTTTCGTTTACGCATGGCACGCGTCATAGCGCCATATATATCCACCGCAGCATATGTTTTGGCAGGGATGGTATCCCCTTCATATACGATCACCATGCTCCAAATGGTATCATTTTTACCGAAACGATTATTGAATTGTTGAAGATCAGCCAGTTTTTTTTCCTGTTCAGTTTGTTTGGTAACCGGTGCAGGAACGGGTGACTGCTGGGCAAAAGCAGACTGAACCGTGATCAGCAGGATAAACGGTAATAAAACATAGAGGTATCGTAAACGAAAAAGGGGCATTGAAAGCTTAAAGTTAATAAAAAATCCGGGTACTCCCAAGGGAACCGGAACCATCAGGACATCTGCTGTGGCAGCCTTTTAGACAGGCTTTTTCGCCTGCTGACGATGCTCGTTACAAAGCCGGTCATCATGATAATTATACCAATCCAGACAAGGTTGATCTGCGGGAATAAATATACTTTCAGAGAAACAAAAGGGACCATATCCATTGATTCTTTGACAAGCAACTGGATCTTTTTATTATTCATTACAGTCCCCAGTTCTACCGCCAGATTCTGAGCATATAAAGTATCAGCTATCCGGTGAATCATATTGTCCTTCACGTATAACAGGGGAGCCATCATATACTGCTGGCTATCGCGGCTGATGACTCTTATCCGGGCAAGCAAGGCTGTATCTGTGGAAGTAAAGCGATATTTATCTGTCGTTGGATTGACAAGCACCGTATCAAGAATCAACATCCCCTTCGAATAATAAATTGTATCGTGCATACCTACAGGATAAGTTTTAAATCCTGAAGTATCCCTTTGCTTATCCAGGATATTGGCATAACTGATATAAGTAAAAATATCCCTGTCCAGGTAATGCTGCTTATCCGGATTGTTGGAAAAATTCTCCGCGCCTTTCGTATTCTTAATCAGGTTTGGCCAAAGATCAAATGATTCGCCTGTTCTTTTATCCGTGAAATTAACTCTGAAATAAATAATATTTCCTGTCGCATTCACAGAATCGTTACTGAGATAAGTAGCATAGTACTTTCCCATATCCGTCTTAACATTTTTTATCAGTGTCAGATTCTCAAGTGGATTTTCTTTTGTTTTAGGATCGAAGGGCAGGTTAATTCCCGTTGTATTATGAGAAAGGACTTCTTTTTTGGAAGAAGAGATCAGGATTCCTACTAAAAGAATTCCAAACCCGGCGTGAGCAATGGATGCGCCGGCCATTTTAATTTTTCCCTTTAGGCTGTTAAATATATAAGCTGCGTTTGCAAGAACGGAATAAATACCCGCAAACAGGGCCATATGAATAGCTGCCTGGTATCCTGTTCCATATTCCGTGTACTGAATATTTCCGAATACACTAACACAAACTGAAATGATCAAAGCAATGATAGTAACAGGTAAAAGTTTTTTCAGAACCTGGAAAGGTGAACTGTTTTTATATTTTAAATATTGAACGGTTGCAGTCAGCAATCCAAGAATGATAGCAATAAAAATCTCAATCCTGTTATACGCAAATTTCGGATCATCGCCGGTAACCATCTTACTTCCAAAAATATCGTTGATTACCGGAAGTGAAGTGAATACCATGATGAACATGGCTGATAAAAAAATAACAAGTGCACCAATAAACATCCAGAATTCCCTCGACCAGGTATTTTCTTCCCTTGCAACATGCGGTATCTGGTTGTAACGGATAAAATACAAAATCAGTGCAGGTATAAAAAAAATCAGAATCAGTAATATCAATTGCAGATTTAATCCGGAACCTACGAAAGCATGGACCGATGTATCTCCCAAAATGCCACTCCTTGTAAGAAAAGTTGCATATAGAATTAATACAAAACCAAGAATTAAAAACAGATACGTAGTGCGAAGAGAATGACCCGTGGCATTATAAATTACCAGTGTATGAAGACCAGCCACCAAAACAAGCCAGGGTACCAGCGATGCGTTTTCTACCGGATCCCATGCCCAGTATCCGCCAAATGTAAGGGATTCATAGGCCCATGCTGCGCCCATCATAATACCTGTTCCCAGAATACAACAGGAAAAAAGCGTCCAGGGTAATGCAGTTTTTGTCCAGGTACCGTATTCCTTCTTCCATAAACCCGATACCGCAAATGCGAAAGGAATAAGGGTGGATGAAAATCCCAGAAACAAAACTGGCGGATGTATCACCATCCAGTAATTCTGTAAAAGTGCATTGAGGCTTTGACCGTCCTGCATCTGCGGGATAGATAAATAATCGGCCCTTTGAAAAATAGGAGCTTCCTGGAACAATTGTCTCACCAGCATGAACGGGCTATGTCCAATTTGAAAAGAGAAAATATAGACCCCCAGAATCATCGTAAGCAGGCAAAATTGCGCAAAACTGATAATGGTAAGTATGGGTGATTCCCATTGTCTGGCCCGTGACATAAGAATGATTCCCAATACACCGTTCCACATCATCCACAATAAAAAACTTCCCTCCTGTGCTTCCCAGATGCAACTGAGCATATATTTCGGATCAAGATTTTTGCTGGAATGTTCCCAGGCAAAATTGTATTCGAAATAATGCTGATGAACGATATAAAAAATAGTTGCAAATACAAGGAATATGGAAACAGTGCTTAACAGAAAACTAAAACGAGCCATCTTTTTCCATAAAGAAGCTTCTTCAGATGTTTTGGAATTGGCCGATTTTAAATAAGAGAGAGTAGCCACGCATGAGCCTGCAAAAGATAGCACCACAAAAAACTGACCCAGCTTTCCCGGCATCAAATGTTCACCAACATAATCCATATTAACTATTGGGTTTATTTAAGCTCCTTTTTCGCAGATTCAGGATCATCTTTGTATTTGGATGGACATTTGATCAGTATTCCGTCTTTTTGTGTGATCTCAAAAATATCTCCGTTCATTTTACCTTTCAATACAACGCGTTCTGCTTTTTCCATGTCATAGGGTTTACCATAGTGATAAACGACTTTCGCCTTTCCGCCAAGTGTATCAAGAATATGGAAACTTAGGTAATTAGGATCCTTTACAGGATTGTATTCCATGGGCAGACTATTGTCCAGTTTGGCTATAATGGTAACTGTTTTACCCTCATTCTGCCGGGCTGAAGCTATGGTTTCATAGGTAGATAAATTCCCCATAAAACTCACCAGCAATCCTATGCTAAGTGCAATGAATACCAGGAGTATGATATGGGTTCTCTTCATGAGCCGCAAAGTTATTCCCTTCTTGCCATTATTCGAGTAAATTTAATAAAAGCTTAAGGCGTAAAGCACAAGGCTTAAGGCCAAATACATTCTACTATTTTCAAATTCCTACATTTTCAAAATAGCTTTACGCCTTACGCCTTAAGCTTTAGGCTTTTTAATGTTTTGATAATCCACCTCACAGAACTACCTTTGCCAGCCGTTCCAAGGCAGAAAGTAAAACATGACAGATTTATCCCACTTCGATTCCAACATCGCAAGTAATCCAAAAAATACCATTTTTGGACTCCCTTTCACAGAAGCAGAATCCCGGCTGGTTATTTTACCTATTCCGTGGGAAGTAACAGTCAGTGCCGGATCAGGAACTTCCCGGGCAGGCGAGCATATTTTTAATGCCAGTATGCAGGTAGATGTTTTTGACGACGAATCCGGGAATGCCTGGAATCAGGGAATTTTCATGCGGCATCCGGACAGGAAAGTGCTTATGAAGAGTGACTATCTGCGTAAAGAAGCTGAACTCTATATCAATTATATCTCGAAAGGTGAAGAGGTTGAGAAGAACAGCTTCATGTGTAAATCTTTGAAGGAAATAAATGAAGGAAGCGCTATCCTGAATAAATGGGTATATGAACAAACCAGGAGTCTCCTGATGGATGACAAGCTTGTTGTCCTTCTTGGTGGAGATCATAGTGTTTCACTTGGTTATCTTAAAGCAATTGCAGAGAAATACGGTGAATTTGGAATACTCCAGATAGATGCACATTGTGACCTGCGTAAATCTTATGAAAATTTTGATCACAGTCACGCGAGCATTATGTTCAATGCACTCCAGGAAATTCCCCAGATTAACAAACTGGTTCAGGTGGGTGTACGTGATTACAGCGAAGAAGAATTCAATTATATCCAGAATAATAATCAGCGGGTAATCGCTTTTTACGACCGGAATATAAAAGAGAAACTGTTTGAAGGCCATACCTGGCGCACGATCGTGGATGAAATCGTACAACAGCTACCCGCTTCTGTATATCTTAGTTTTGATATAGACGGACTGGATCCGAAATTATGTCCACATACAGGAACTCCGGTGAACGGAGGATTTGAAGTAGAACAAATTACCTACCTCGTTAAAAAAATTATTGAAAGCGGTCGTAAATTCATTGGATTCGACCTGGTTGAAATTGCAGTTGGTGAAAGTAATTTGGATGCCACCATTGGCGCCAGGATTTTATGGAAACTAGGCAACATGCTGGTGGCTGCCAATCCTCAACCTTTCATTCGTAAAGAACCGGAATGCACTACGACTATGTAGTAATCCTTAAAAGGGAGAATGCAAGAAAAACCGATCTGGTCAGTGTTTTACTATTAATTTTTTCCATTATCAGTTTCAGTTATGCTCAAATCCGTAATGGATTCAATGGCTTTCTAACAATCTCAGCCATCATCCTTTTTCTCGGCCTGCTCGTGAATCTTTATTCTTTCCGGAAGAAAAAAGAAATGCAATTCAGGAACTGGTTATTGGCAGCTGCCCTTTTCTGGCTTGGCATGCCCTTTTTTCAATGGATGTCATTACCCTTTATTTTTTTTGCAATTCTGGAAGCGCAGGCGAAATATCCGCTTGAAATTGGATTTTATTCTGAAGGCCTCGTACTCAATTCTCTTTTCAAAAAAAAATTCCCCTGGTCTTCACTCCAATCCGTGATATTGAAAGACGGTTTACTGACACTCGATTTCAAGGATAACAAATTAATTCAGAAAGAAGTACTGGATGATGATGAGCCGGATGCCCCGGAAGATGAATTTAACGACTACTGCCGAAGCAAACTCGTAAATTTGCAGTGATGTCGCCTTATATTTTATATTCAGACGGAGAAGGAAATATTTTTGAAGACATTTCACTCTATGCCTGCGGACGCAGTGGATGGGACGCATTACCGGTTGATGAGTCAGACTGGATCCTTTTGCCCGAAGGAGGCTTACTCTATGAACTTCCAGGCCGTCGGGGTATCGGCATCGATGCAGAAACAGGTGAAATGCGTCTTTGTGAAAAGGGTTGGGCGGTTGCGGCTTTCATTCCTCCGGCGCATACCGGAGTTTATCTTTCTGCTTTTGAAACCGAACCTGATGCACCTACCCTCCCCCTGTTTTGCTATACGGCTGCAGGATGGTTCAAAGATAAATTTTATGTTCCTGCCATTCGTATCGAACCGGATATCCGGCAGGAAGCCCGCGGATATGACGCTTCCGGCATTTCAGAAGGAGCAGAAAATCTTTTGAAATCCTATCCTCATAACCGACTGGTGAAACACCTGATGGAGAATTGTTGCAATACCTATCACTGTCCTGCGGCAAGAAATCTTTCCCTTGGAAGATGGGAATGTCCTGTTCCGGTTTCACCTGCCTGCAATGCAAATTGCATAGGATGTATTTCCTTTCAGCCTCAGGAAGAAACGATTCATTCAACGCAGGACCGCCTGACTTTCCGTCCCAGTGCAGAAGAAATTGTTGAGTTTACCGTGCCGCATCTTCAAACGGCTCCTTATCCGATCATAAGTTTCGGACAGGGTTGCGAAGGCGAACCTTTGTTAATGTGGGAAACCATACGTGATGCTATTCTTGAAATCAGAAAACATACAGATCGTGGCAGTATTAATATCAATACAAACGGTTCCAGGCCGGATGCCGTGAAAGCCTTATGTGACGCTGGTTTGAACTCCATACGCGTGAGTATGAACTCTGCAAGAAAAAATATATATGAAGCTTATTACCGGCCAAATAATTATCAGTTCGAAGATATTGTGGAAAGTCTGCGAATCGTGAAAATCGCCGGAGGCTGGACTTCGATAAACTATTTTGTATTTCCAGGTATGACAGACAGCGAAGAAGAATATGAAGCACTTCGTAAAATGATTTCTGATACGGGACTGGACATGATCCAGTGGCGAAATTTTAATATTGATCCCGATTGGTACCTGGGGAAAATCGGAATTATCGAAACCGGGGATGCGATGGGTGTTAAGAATCTCATGGAACTTTTGCGGGAAGAATTTCCATTGTTAAAATTTGGTTATTTCAACCCGCCGATGGAGCGAATCAGGGGACGATTTGAAAAAGATTTTGCTTCATAAGCCTAAAGCTTAAGGCCTAAAGCCTAAAACTACTTTTTGGATCACTAATAAAATTTACCGATTACTATAAATTTCTCCAAATTATTTATTCAAAACTTTCGTCACAAGAATAAGTTTTAAGCTTTAGGCTTTAGGCTTAAAAAGGTTTTCGGCTTTGGGCTTAATAAAGTTTTAGGCTTTAGGCTTTCGGCTTTAGGCTATTTTAGTATAATTTCACGACGTGAACTATTTAAAAGCAAATCATGCATTCGAAGTCCGTAAAAACCGTAAAGCGGCTTTGTATACTTTGCTGATTTGTGGTACCCTTCTGTTATTACTATTATTGGTTTCCTGGAATCTTCCTTTCAATCCGCCAATACCTGTGGAGGAAGGACTGGAAGTAAATCTCGGTAATAGTGATCAGGGATTGGGCAGCAACCAACCCTTTCTTCCCAATGATCCTTCGAAACAGGATCAGGAAAAATATACACCTCCTAAAACGGTTGCTGCAACAAAAGAAGCTTTGAAAGATGTTGAAACAGATGATAAAAATCCGGATGATGTTCCTGCAGTTAAATCTCCTCCGATAACAAAACCAAAAGCTACTAAAATCCCCGATAAAGATCTCAGCGTAAGAACTCCACGCAAAATAGTTCAAACCGCGGTGAATCCAACTCCTGCACCACCAAAACCAAAAGCGGTTTTTCATGGAGTCAACGGAGATGGAACGGGAGGAAATGATGCCGATCATTTTAAACCCGGGGGTAATCAGGGTATTGCCGGTGGAAAAGGTGATCAGGGAGCACCGGGCGGAGATCCGAATTCAACAAATTATAAAGGCGGCGGTCACGGTAATGGTATAGCGATCGCAGGTGGATTGCAGGGCAGAAAGATAAGAAGTACACCTTCCTTCACGGATGAATTCAATGAGAATGCAAAAGTTGCAGTAGATATTCATGTCGATGCTTCAGGTAATGTAATCAGTGCAGAGTATCAGGCCAGAGGCTCTACTACTGCAGATGCAAGCCTGAAAGCCATCGCCATTCAGAAGGCGCACCAGGTAAAATTCAATAGCGGTTCCGATGAATCTGCCGGAACGCTGATTTTCAATTTCAAATTGAAGAACTAGATAAAAGCTTAAAGCCCAAAGCTCAAAGCCTAAAACCTGATTCCCAATAAGAGCATTTCCCGAATAAGACTATTATTAAAATCATAATCGTTTTCATCTTTAGAGATTTGCCTTCACTAATTTCTCAGGAAATTAATGAAAAGAGAAATAATGCATTAATTTCAAAAAATAACTATCTTAAAAGAACAATTTAAAATCTACCATTAAAGGTCCAGGAAAATGAAAAAAATTTATCTGCTGATTGTTTTATCATTTAGCCTCTGTTTTACCCAGGCACAAAGATTTTTCTACCTGGAATCGGATGATGCAGCGGGAAATCTTATAAAGGATGGGCTGGTTAAATCATCTCAATTTATAACCAGTTCGCCTCTTGCTTCAGATTATATTATTAAAACTGAGATAGGATTCCAAAAAGAACCCAATAAACTAACCCTGCAAATAATTTTAGAAGATTCCATCACATTTAAAACTATTTATCAAACGAACGAGGAATATAATTTTGGTATCATAAACCAAAATTCAAAAATACTTTTGAGGACAGCCCTGGAAACTTTTTTAGAAAAAAATATAAGCGAGATAATTCTTTCCGCCAGAGATGATCATTACGATACACAAATGAAACCAATTAAGCCAAAGAAAGATAAAACCTAGCATTGAAACAGATATTGTCCCTGCCGATATGCAGATGCATTTCTGTCATTATCCTCGTCTCAGTTGCATGTCAAAATAATCGGGAGTCTGAGCAAAAACCATTAGATAAAACAGAAGATAATTCTCCTGAAAACATCAATTTTAAAGTTGTCAATGCTTTCCCTCACGACACAACCTCATATACAGAAGGCTTCCTGTTTCATAAAGGATTGTTGTTTGAAAGTACCGGACATACAAACACCTTTGCCAGTTCAAGATCAGCATTTGGTCCGGTTGATTTAAAAAACGGAAGGATAGAAATTAAAGCTGAGATTGATAAGAACCGGTATTTTGGCGAAGGGATTGCATTTTTAAAAGACAGGATTTATCAGCTTACGGATACAACGCATATTGGCTTTATATATAATGATGAAACGTATAAAAAACTGGGAACATTTACATACGATGGTGATGGCTGGGGAATGACAACAAATGGAAATTATCTCATCATGAGTAATGGAAGCAGTAATTTATATTATCGCGAACCTTCAACATTTAAAATCATTAAAACACTCAATGTAACCGACAATAATGGGCCGGTTCAGAATATCAATGAACTGGAAATGATCCACGGATATATTTATGCCAACCAGTGGCTGACGGATAATATTCTGAAAATAGATACCACAACAGGGAAAGTGGTTGGCAAACTGGATCTCTCATCCTTAAAGACAGAAGCTAAAATGAAATACCCTTTTTCAGAAGAAACAAATGGTATTGCTTATGATTCTGTTTCAAATAAAGTCTACGTCACTGGAAAGCTATGGCCATTGATTTATGAGATACAATTCAATCACTGATTGTATTCACAATAAATATTTATATCTCACTTTACAAATCAACCAACCCTGTATATAAAGTATCCGTCACATCCTTTCCATCTTCGGTTATGAATCCCAGGTAGCCATGCACCGGTTTGCCCTTAAGTATTGAAGCATCTAAAACACAAACACCCTCAGCCCTGGTCGCCAGGTTCAGGTCGTATTCCCAATCTTTCAGTTCTTCATTATAAACAGCTGCGAAGGCTTTATCAGATGCTTTTGCCTTGCCTGTTCCGCTGTTATCGGTCCACCTGAATTCCAGTTTACCATCCGGTAATGCTGTCGTATTCACCGATTCCACATTGGGCAGGTCGCCCCTTCCCAGCAGCACCATTTTGTAATCGATCGATATATCGGGATAAAACCCCCTGATCGCATTCATTACATTATAGGAAAATGCTTTATTGTATCCCGTCATATGAACGACCAGGTGGCCATAGGTCAGGTTCAGCAGGTCGGTCAGCTGACCCAGGAAATCATTCATCAGGGCGAATTTCTTTCGCTGGTGTATCTGCTTTGGTGTTAGTGGTTTTTTACTGCGGCCCGCAAGAGCGCGTACAACAGCCTGATTATTGAGCATATAGCCTACAACCGGGCCGACCTTTCCTGAAATTGGCCCATGGATGCCTTGTAATAGTTTTCCCATAGGGTGGATTTTTTAAAATGATGAATTAGTTTTTTACCCGGGAATGTTGCAAGTAATATACCCAATTCACATTTAAGGCAGTTTTTTACCGGATTTTCACCGATTTTTTGGCCCCATTCACCGGGGTCTCTTCCAGCTTTCCGGGGCCTACCCCCCGGCAACCCCTGAGCAACCCCTGAGCGACCCCTCAGCAACTTGGGTTTTGACCATAAGGATTATGGCCTTTGGGCAGAAGTTTCTGATGATTGGGCTAACTAATGAAGTGCTTCAACAAAATGCCAGCAAACGCCGGCTAAATCGATAATGTTCACTTCTTTGCCATAAGGCTGGTTGATTGGCTGTCCCAATTTTATGCCAAATCTTTCCGGTAGTTTTTTCTCAATAACTGAATTCCGGAATTCCAAAACATTGTCCACCCCCACACTTAACATGAGATTTTCAGCAAATTCTTTGTTATTGAACTTCTGCAATATGAATTTACAATTGTCTCTTTCAAATCCAATATAATCACCGGCATCCCAGTTTATTTTAAAACCCAGTTCCTGAAAAAATTGTGAGGAGCCTTCAAAATTACTTCCTGAAGGAACGAATGGTTCGAGTGATATAAAATTCATATATGGAATGAGTTTGTTTTAAAATCAGATAAATATAATAATGAATTAGTCCACCTGCTTTACAAATGAAACAAAAAATCCCGTTATATCTGACGGGATTTTTATTGAAGAGTTCAATTGTTTATTTTTTCTTCGGAGGTGCAGGATACATGCGTTGTTTTTCATCAATCTGTGCGATCTTGTCATTCTTAATCAGTACATCATCTACAACATAAAGAGAATCCGTTTTCCCTTTTTTATCGGTCCATTTCTCTGTTGACCATACCGTAACCCATGTGTCATTTTTATCTGGGTAGTATGTGGTGATCCAGGTGTCGGGAATAAAGGCCATGCTGGTTAATTCCGAACGCATGGGAGTCATCATAGCCTGAAGGCTATCCTTCTTACCATTAAAATGAAATTTGTCTGCAATGAATTCAATGGAATCAGCAAAATAATCGAAACTTCCTTTCACATCTCCGTCCGTATATTTCTTCATAGCATTCAGGACAAGAACGGCATATTTTTCATCTCCCGGCTGCCAGTTCAATGAATACTTAGCGGTGTAAGGATAAACGACCGGTTCTTTTTTGGCGGTGCTGTCAGTTTTGACTTCATCCGTCTTTGGCTGGTTGTTGCAGGAAAGAATTAGCAACCATGAAAGAATCAGGAACATAAATTGTTTCATAATTTTTTGGTTTTGATTTGAGTTAAAAATTGTGAACAATATTCCAGAGAGGCGGATTCCAAGAAATTATTCGAAAATAAAATATTTCTTTGCCATGACAATGTATCGATTCAATTCCGAAGGATTCACCATCCAATACCATAATCCTCTCCATAATTACTGCTGCCACCCCAGAAACTCCCGTGTTTCCAGTCGAAATAAATTGCATTGACGGGTCCGCTGGTTCGTTCTGCAAATCGCATGGTATATCCCATTTTTTGCAAATCTTTTCTTACTGAAGAATCCGTTTTATTATTTAGTAAAATATAACCGGGCCTTGGCATGCGATCTTCTTTTTTATCTCCGCCCAGTGAAAGCCAGAGTTGATCTGTATTGATATTGGCAGCTTCCGTGGCCTGCTGCACCGTCATATTGAATTCGACCACATTCAAAAAGAATTGCAGGAGATTCTGATCCTGCGTATCTCCGCCCTGCACGGCAAATGAAAGAAATGGTTTTCCATCCTTCATCGCCAGTGTTGGTGTTAACGTTACCCTCGGTTTTTTATAAGGTTCCAATACGTTGAATGGGTTAAGTGTGGAATCCAGTACAAAACTCTGCATACGCTGACTCATACCTACACCAGTATTACCGGCAATGCAGGCCGGGAGCCATCCTCCGCTGGGTGTTACGGAAACAACCCATCCTTCTTCGTCACATGTTTCAATAGAAGTAGTTCCACGCCATAATCTATCCTGGTAAAGCGACTCTTCTTCGCGTAAGGCGGTACGCTCAACGCTCAACGCTGAATGCTCAACGCTTAACGCGGAACGCTCAACGCTTAACGCGGAACGCTGAATGCTTAACGCTTTTCCATTTACGGCAGGCCATGTTTTTCCAAATCTTGATCTCAATAAAGATTTATAAGGATTTGTTTTCCCTTCGAAAGGATATGGATCTCCAGGTGCGCAGCTGCTGTCATTATAACCATATTGAATCTGAGCAGCTCTTTGTTTAGCATATTCTTTATTCAGCAAACCTGTTATTGGTTCACTGGGAGAAAAATAGGGGTCACCATAATAAAAATCACGATCTGCAAACGTGAGATTCATTGTTTGATAAATGGTATGAATATATTTTAAACTATTATAGCCCATAGCACGCAGATCTATATTTTCCAGGATATTGAGGCTTTGTAATAAAGCTGGACCCTGCGACCATTGCTGCAGTTTGTATACTTCTATTCCCTTATAATTTACATATAATGGTTCTTCTTCCATGGGTTTCCAGCGCGCAAGATCCTCCATGCTGATGAGGCCACCCTGTTCCTGACAACCGCGTACAAATTCCTTCGCGATATCACCTTTGTAAAACCGGTCGTACGCTGCGTAAATCGCTTCCTTTCGGGACTTTTTTTGTTTGAGCGCCTGGTCTTCTGCTTCGACCATTTTTGTCAGGGTTGCCAAAAGATCTTTCTGGATAAAAATTTCTCCTGGTTCGGGGGCTTCTCTTTTCTCTCCGGGATGTGTTATAAATACTTTACTGCTATAGGGCCATTGCTTGATCCAGGAAAGGTTTTTCTGCATATTGTTGGCAGCCATTGCTTCAATCGGGTAACCTGCTGCCAGCTGCATGGCCGGAGCCAAAACCTGTTTTAGACTCATAGTCCCATATTCAGCCAGCATATAACAAAGTCCGCCTGGTGTTCCCGGTGTAACGGCTGCCAGCGGGCCGTATTCAGGAGGGAAATAATAACCCTTCGATCTGTAATAAGCTGCAGTAGCCGCACCCGGTGCGAATCCCAGTGCATCAATGGAAATAACTTTTTTTGTTTTCGGATTATAAATGATGGCCTGCGTTTCACCTCCCCAGCTCAGGACTGCCCATTGGGTACACATAGAGGCCAGCATGGCGCAGGCTGCATCTACTGCGTTTCCTCCCTGCTGAAAAATCTGTGCACCTGATTCAGCGCCCAGTGGCTTACCTGTAATGGCCATCCAGTGTTTTCCATGTAGAGGAGGCTTTTCTGTTTTTTGAGCCAGGAGTGGTTCAAAACAAATGAACAGAAAAATGAATACTATGTATTTCATAAAATGAATTGTCTTTTAAAGTTAAGGAACTGATATGGATGACGGTTGACCGTTGACCGATGACCGTATAAAAAAAGTTTTAGGCTTTGGGCTTTATGCTTTGGGCAATTGACAGTACTCCCAAACTTTCCTTCGTTCGATTATCTTTACAAAAAAATTAAATGCCCACTACCATCAAATGTCCGAATTGTCGTCATGAGTTTGCGATGGAAGAAGCCGTTTCCGAACAATATAAGAAAGACCTGCGGGAGCAGATGATCGAATTCACCCGGAAAAAAGAGGATGAATTCATGAAGAAGTCAAGGGATTTCGCTAAGCAGTTGCAGGAACAGGAAGAAAATTTTCAGAAAAAATTCAATGAAGAAAAGAAATTAATACAATCAAAGCTTGAAGAGGATTTACGTAAATCCATTCATCATGATTTTGAAAACCGCCTCACGATTCTGCAGCAGTCGAATGAAGAGCAGCAGGAAAAATTAAAATCAGCCAGGCAGAAAGAGCTTGAATTTTTACAAAAAGAACAGGCCCTGAAAACTAAAGAAGAAGAGCTGGAGATTTTGCATCAGCGCAAGTTACAGGAAGACAGAATTAAAATTTCAGAAGAAATACGCCGCAATGAAGAACTGAAAAATCAATCCAGGGAAAATGATTTTCAGCTGCAGTTACAGGAATTGAAGAAACAGCTGGAGGATCAGAAAAAGCTGGCAGAGGAAATGAAAAGAAGGGCTGATCAGGGTTCCTCACAACTACATGGTGAAGTGCAGGAGCTTGCCCTGGAGAAATTGCTGCAGAATGCATTTCCCTTTGATTTGGTGGAACCCATCGCCAAAGGGGTTCGTGGCGCGGATTGTACCCTCACTGTGAGAAATTCCTCCGGTCAGGAATGTGGAAAAATTATTTATGAAAGCAAGCGTACGAAAAATTTTGAGGCAGACTGGATTGACAAACTCAAAAACGATATGCGCCAGCAGGGTGCGCAGGTAGCGATCCTGGTTACAAGGGTTATGCCGAGGGATATGACCATTTTCGGTGAAAAAAATGGCATCTGGATCTGTAATTTTTCGGAAGTCAGGGCATTAACCGAAGTGCTTCGCGATGGCATTGCAAGGATTTTCCAGGCTTCCAGGAATCAGCAGAACAAGGGGGATAAAATGCAGCTCCTGTACGACTATCTCACGAGCAGTGAATTCAGCGAACAGTGGAAAGCCATACGCGAAGGTTTTTCATCAATGAAAATGTCCATCCAGCGGGAAAGGGATATGATGGAGAAATTATGGAAGACCCGGGAAAAACAACTGGAAAAAGTATTGCTCAATGCTGCGCATATCAAGGGTTCCATGGAAGGAATTTCGGGACAGGATGATTTTAATATGAACCTGATCGATGATACGGATGAGATTTTGGGAATAGAATAGCGGTATATGGTGTATGGTGTATGGTGTATGGAAGATGGAATCCATAAACCATTAACCATTTACCATACACGGGGTGACATTAAGCATTTTAAGTAAAGACAAAAGTCAATACCAGATCATCAAATAGTTTATAATAAACAGACAGCAGGATGGACCCTTCTTTCCTGAATTCAAAACATAATTCTCCCAAATCCCCTGTTCGGATAAAATATGGATCCGTCCAACGGATATGATCTTTGAAGTTTACATTGCCAAGACTATACCATTTGAAAATGGACTCTTTTGCGCTCCACAACAAGGTAAGCTGACGCAGCCGGTGTCCTGATTTTTCAATACCCTCAAATGCGATTTCGGATTCGTGCGGCGATAAAAATTTATTCCGGATCTTTTCTATTGCCGGACTGGTTTTTTCAACATCCACCCCTACCCTGTTTGTACTGCTTACTATGGCGGCGGCATACTTGCCGAAATGAGAGATCGAAAAATGATATTGTTCGTATTCGAGGTAAGGCTTACGGGTATCTGCAATCATTATTTCTTCCAGAGGAAAATCAGGAAATAATTCGGTGAGCAGATAGCGGCCGGCCAAATGCTGCAGTCTTTTCTGCGCATGGGATACATCCCGTTTCAGGGGGACTCTCAGGAGAAAAAAATCTTCATCTTCTGTGATATGCCAGATCGCCAATTTAGTAGATTCGTTGATATTATGTTGATAAAATAGCGGCATCACAAAAAAGCTTAATGCGAAATTCGCTCCGTTTAAGTGCTGAGGGCAAACAAATAAACAAATAAACCACCAAAAGAATGATTTTATCTGATAAGCGAATTATGGAAGAGATGGAAAAAGGAACGATCAAAATTCAACCCTATGACCGTGCCGACCTTGGCAGTAATTCTTACGATGTGCATCTTGGTCCCTGGCTTGCCACATACCGTGAGCATATACTGGATGCAAAAAAACACAACGAGATAGAATCATTCGAAATCCCGGAAGAAGGTTTTGTACTTTATCCGCATATTTTTTATCTGGGTGTTACAGCTGAATACACAGAGACTCATGAACATGTTCCATTCCTCGAAGGCAAGTCCTCCACCGGAAGGCTTGGAATAGACATACACGCTACCGCTGGAAAAGGCGATGTTGGTTTTTGCGGTAACTGGACCCTTGAAATTTCAGTTAAGCAGCCTGTTCGTATATACCGGGGCATGCCGATAGGTCAGCTGATATATTTCCCGGTAGACGGAGAAATAGAAGTGAAATACAATCAGAAAAAAGGAGCGAAATATAGCGGCCAGACAAACAGGCCGGTTGAAAGTATGATGTGGAAGAATAAATTCTAAAATGCAGCAGCTCCGTATTTACGGTAGTAGGCGATAGCAAGTCCCACTACTTCATCGTAGGAATTAATTCCCTGAGGCTGACGGTTTGCTTTCAGAAAGTTTCCATATAAAGCATGAATAACAGGTTCAAAAGGATTCTGATATTTTCTGTAAAACGCACTTAGGTCGCGCAGGTCCTGCCGAACATCGGGATGCAGCGACTCACGGTAAGGAATAAACGCAGTGGAATCCAGCGCGTATAAAGCACTCGCGGAGTACAGATAGAGGTCTATATACACCGAATATCGGAATGCAGGATCTTTAGAAGTTTTGGTAGCCAGAAATCCGCAGAAATTCGCTTCTTCTTCTTTAGCATACCCAAGCTGGTGGCCGATTTCATGACAGGTAGTAAAAGGCTGTACAAATCTGGGAATGGTAGTATTTACCTGCGCCTCCCCGCTGAAAGGGTTATAATAGCCACTGAATCCCATATAATTCGCCAGGTAACCGTAGAAAGAAAATTTAACAGAAGGATTGGGATAATATACTGCCGGATTTTCAAGGTGCAATTGATGATAGGCCTGGATGCAGTGACTGAAAATGCTGTCGCTCGTAACCAGATCCTTTCTGGCTTCACGGGAAAGAGAATCGATACCGTTCATTCTGTTTACAAGAAGTCCTATCAGGCTTTGAAGATCTTCTTTTGAATAAAGACTGGTTTCCAATTGCATTTGTTTTGCGATTGGTAAACGGTCATAGTTCAGTCCCCATAAAATATTAAACGCAAGGTAGATCCATAATACTATGGAAATACTTTTTTTTAAACAAAGTAAAAGATACTGCCGGTGCATTGTTCTCATGAATGCCCTGCTGATAAAACGTATCAAAGAAATAATCAGGTAAACGAAACAGGCAGCATACATGAAATCGCCAATACTAAAAGGGATCCAGCCAAACAATAATCGAAGCAAACGGGAAATTGGCGGATAGATGCCGGTTGAATAATATTTTTCAACTGCATCAGGAAAAAAAGAAAAGATTTTAATGATAACGGCAAGTGTCAGCGGCACAAGCCAGGGCCTGATATGTTTCCAGTGCATATCCTTAAAAATACATATTATTAAATCATCCATACTATATTGCAGCATATACAATTATCATGGATCTTGATTTTAACAAGAATGAAGATAATATGAAGCAGGCCCTGAGCCAGCTTCGCAACAGATTTCAGAAAATTGTAATTGGAGGCGGTCTGAAATCAATTGAAAAACAGCACGAAAAAAATAAAAAGACCGCGAGGGAAAGAATCGCCTACCTGGTAGATGACAATACTTCATTTTATGAAATCGGGGCTTTTGCGGGATATGAAATGTATGAAGAATATGGTGGTTGCCCTGCCGCAGGAACAGTAGCCGGTATTGGTTATGTGAGTGGCCGTCAGTGTATCATTCTCGCCAATGATCAGACTGTTAAAGCGGGGGCATGGTTCCCGATCACCGGTAAAAAAAATCTTCGTATGCAGGAGATTGCTATGGAGAACCACCTTCCTGTAATTTATATTGTTGACAGTGCCGGTGTTTTTCTGCCTTTACAGGATGAGATATTTCCGGATAAAGAGCACTTTGGCAGAATATTCAGAAACAATGCACGAATGAGTGCCATGGGTATATCACAATTGTCTGTCGTTATGGGCCCCTGTGTTGCCGGCGGTGCATACCTGCCCATCATGAGTGATGAAACCATCATGACTGAAGGAAATGGTTCTATTTTTTTAGCGGGTCCCTATCTCGTCAAAGCAGCCATTGGAGAAACGACTGACGTCGAATCACTTGGTGGTGCGGTTACACATACTTCCATTTCAGGAATTGCAGATTATAAATTTAATTCGGAGGAAGAATGCCTTGACCTGGTAAAGAAAATTATGTCGGGCCTGGGACATATGCAAACAGCGGGCTTCGATAGGATAGAATCCAGGGCACCTTTAAAAATTCCTGAAGAGATTTACGGATTGATCCCTTCAGATTCTACCCGTCCTTATGATATGCTTGAAATTATTAACAGGCTTGTTGACGAGCCGGGAATTCAGCAATTCAAGGAAGAATATGGGAAGACAATAATTTGCGGTTATGCGCGCATAGACGGATGGGCCGTGGGGATCGTGGCCAATCAGCGTACGATGGTCAAAACAAAAAAAGGAGAAGTGCAGCTGGGTGGTGTAATTTATAATGACAGTGCCGATAAATCCGCACGGTTTATCATGAACTGCAATCAGAAAAAAATCCCATTGGTTTTTTTGCAGGATGTGACAGGGTTTATGGTAGGAACCAGAAGTGAGCAGTCAGGTATTATAAAGGATGGAGCAAAAATGGTGAATGCTGTTGCGAATTCGGTCGTACCGAAATTCACCATCATAGTGGGAAATTCTTACGGGGCCGGAAATTATGCGATGTGCGGTAAAGCTTATGATCCAAGATTAATTCTTGCATGGCCTACGGCAAAAATTGCCGTGATGGGTGGTGATCAGGCGGCGAAGACACTCTTACAAATCCAGGTAGCATCTTTACAATCAAAGGGTCAGATCATTGAACCTGCGGAAGAAAAAAAATTATTGGACGAAATCCGTAACCGGTATGAAAAACAAACCAGTCCTTATTATGCCGCAGCGCGTTTGTGGGTTGACGGAATCATTGATCCTTTGGAATCGAGGAAATACATTTCAGAAGGTATTAAAGCTGCCAACCAAAACCCTGTTATTGCTGAATTCAAAACCGGGGTGTTTCAGGTATAAACAACAATATGGAATGGTGGATATGTAAAAAGTAAATTAAAAAGTATTTTGAAAGATCACGTAATCATATATACAGACGGTGCTTCCCGCGGAAATCCTGGTCCGGGTGGTTATGGAACTATCCTTATGTGGAATGGAATTGAAAAGGAACTTTCCGCTGGTTTCCGGCGAACCACGAATAACCGGATGGAGTTGATGGCTGTAATAGCCGGTCTCGAAGCGCTAAAGAAACATGGCGTAAAAATTAAAATCTATTCCGACAGTCAGTATATAATAAATTCTGTTGAGAAGGGCTGGTTGAAAAACTGGATCGCAACGGATTTTAAAGGAGGAAAAAAAAATAAAGATCTATGGCTTCGTTTTGCTGAGCTTGCAGGCAAACAACATATCAGTTTTCATTGGGTGAAGGGACATGCTTCCAATCCGCATAATAATCGCTGTGACATCCTTGCTACTTCTGCGGCAGATGGATCCTATTTGCTGGAAGATGAAGGATATGAGGGATAAGCTTAAAGCCTAAAGCTTAAAGCCTAAAACTTCTTTTTGGAACTCTGATAATATTTCTTGATTAATATGAATTTCTCTAATGTATTTATAGGAAGTATAAGGCTTCAGAAGAGGTTTTAGGCTTTAAGCTTTGGGCTTTAGGCTTAAGACGCTTTAATCTCCTTCCCCACAGCCCGGTAATTCCGTATGAATGCATAGGTTCCAAAAAGGACAGCAGAGAAAACCAGCGTAGCGAGCAGGCTTGTTTTGTAGAAAGGAATGCCGTCGGAATAACAAAGCATCAATCCATTAAATGTTTTTGGCCTGTCCAATCCGCGTGTGGTACCATTGCTTGCCCATACGAGAAAATTGGAAATGATAAAATACAAACTGGGCGCCGCAAGAGAAGCTGCAACTATTTGCAATACATTCAATTTCTTAATGGCAAATCCTACAAAGACCAATAACGTGAAGAGAATATAATTCTGCCACTGGCCTTCATAAAAACCGGGAATACTTGTTAATCCGCCGATATATAATACCTGATACAGCAGGTCTGAAATGAACATTGAAAGAATAGGTATTATAAATGCCCATTTCCTGTCTTTAATTACGGCTCCTGCAAAAACAGCCATAGCCCATTGGGGAGCAAATCCGTAAGGACGGCCGGGGATGATGCGGTAAAGTGCTGCTATCACGACCAGGAGTACAAAAGACCAGATTATTTTATTGTAAGATTTCATCATAAAGATTTAGAACTGCGAAATTAACTGTTTTTAAAAAATCCTGAAAACATTGTGCGGGATCCTTCTAACAAAGTTTCCCGACAGTACGGGTTAATCCATACCTGGTATGGATGCCTGGTAAATGACTGTGTCTTCGATTGCCCTGACTTCACTTTTAGCCGTATCAAAGCTAACCCAGGCCTCTCCTTTATTTCTTTTAAACGATTTACCATTATTCTCCTCTACTTCTGCAGATCCGCTGAAAACAAGAAATATTTCGATGGAATGAGATACGAGTTTATCAGATTTTCCCTTCATAATTTGCAGACGACTAAGTTCAAAATCCGGTGCCGGTGTCGGATAAACCAATCTGCCCTCAGTTGAAGCAACGCCGGTAATGATATTTGGAACGGTACATTCAAATTTTACATGTTTCATCAGTTCAGGCACATCCACGTGTTTAACAGTCAGGCCGCCCCTTAACACATTATCTGAATTTGACATGATCTCAACATTCTGACCTTCCAGATAAGCATGCGGCAATCCGGCATCCTGATAAACTGCCTGTCCCGGCTGAAGATGAAGCAGGTTGAAGATATAAATGGAAAAAATTCCCCGGTCAATATGACCATCCTGAGAATATGTCATTGCTGCCCTTGCTGCCCAGTAATCTTCTTTGTCCTTACTAAGTTTCCCTGCGTTAAAGTGTGAAATGATCCGTTCGAGCAATGTTTTTAAATGCCTGTCAACCTGCACCTGGGGCAATTCCATTACGTGTTTGTAAAGTTTTTTATAATTATCGCTCCCAAAAATCGGAACCAGGAAATGCAATTCGGGGGTTTCACGAAGAATTGTTTGTAAAGCTTTCGGTGATTTGAATCCATGAAGGAGCCAGAACTCACTCAGGGCAAGCATGAGCTCGGGCTTGTGATTATTATCTTTGAAATTCCTTTTTGGTGATGCCGGATCTATCCCCAGTTTGTTCTCTGCGTCAAAAGCGATTTGCGCATTCTCCCTGGTAGGATGTACCTGAATGGATAACATATCTTTTACATCCATGACTTTGAGTAGAAAAGGAATATGACCAAAAGTACGGCCTGCTTTTTCACCCAGGGTTTGTACAGGAAATGTATCAACATAATCTTTCAGCGAAACAGGATTTTCCGAACCGTTCTTTAATTCGGAGCTGCCTCTTTCATGAGCACCCAGCCAGAATTCTGCGTACGTTTCACCCTTTTTAACAGGAATGTTTAACAGTTTAGGTAAGTAATAAAAACCACCCCAGGCATAGTGTTGTACTTTCCCTGTTATCTGTAACACCCGATCTTTACTCAGTTCCATATTTTTCATTAGTGGCTCAAAGTAAAGCAAAAATGGCCGCACACAATGAATTTGGAAAAGCAGGTGAAGAAATGGCTGTGGAATGGCTTATACAGCATGGTTTTCAGCTGATTTCCCGTAACTGGAAATTTGCCCGGTATGAAGTGGATATCATCGCCAGCCGGGAGGGTATTTTGCATTTTATTGAAGTGAAATCAAGACATGATGATGTTTTTGGCAAGCCGGAAGACTGGGTAAACAGGAAGAAAGGGCGTCATTTGTTAACAGCAGGTGTTGCCTTTCAGGATAAATACCCTGACTGGAACCTGGTTCAATATGATATTCTTTCAATACTGATTACCCCGGATGGCAATCGCGATTTCTTTTTTATAGAAGATGTATATTGGTGGTAATGAGCAAGAATTTTAATTCGCAAAAAGAGATTATTCAAAAATACCAGTTTACCATAGCGCAAATTGATATCGCTATTCTGAAATTAAAAAAAAGCAAAAGGGTCCTGTCCATAACGAGACTAATTGTTGTTTTGGCTGCATTGTATCTGAGTTGGTATTTCTGGCCATCCTTTTCAATTATAAGCATCATTATTCTTCTTACTTCCATCCTGTTTATTTATCTCGTATTCCGCTACTCAGATAAAACTTCAGAAATAGAAAATCATGAGAGACTTATCCTGGTGAATCGCCATGAACTCGATGCAATACAATATAATCTCGGGGGATACGAAGACGGATCAGTTTTTGCAGACCCGAATCATGCTTATGCATCCGACCTTGATTTGTTCGGACCTGTATCCATATTCCAATGGCTTAGCCGTTGTCACGCAGACCAATCCAAAAAATTACTGGCTGATTATTTGAAAGCACCTCTAACTCCTCCGGCAATCGAAGAAAAACAATCTGCAATAAAAGAACTTGCAGGGAAACAGGAAGCCAGTCAGCAATTCCAATCCATGGCTCTGGCAAATCCACTCAGTTTCAAGACAGAAGAAAGGTTAGTAAAATGGATGGCCATGCCCGCTGGCGGATTTGATAAACTGTATTGGAAATGGATCAGGAATATTTATCCATTGATCACACTGATTATTTTGACGGGGTTTTTAATGGATTATATTTCTACCGGTATCTTTTTATTTTGCTTTATCGGATTTTTTGCCATCTCTTCCTTGATAAGCAGAAAAATTCAAAAAGTATATGATTTGCTTTCGTTTATTCAGAAAGAGATGGATTCTCTTTATCATCAACTAAGTTTTATTGAAAATGAAAAATTCAAATCAGCTTTTCTTCAATCCCTTCAAAGCAGGCTTAAACCCGATGGTTATAACTCTGCATCCGCAGCTATGCGTGATTTTCACAGCATACTTAAGCGATTTGACATGCGATTGAATATGCTTGTTTTTTTCTTCCTCAATGCATTTTTTCTTTGGGATCTGCGCCAGATACTTGCGCTGAATAAATGGAAAAAGAAAAATCAATCTTATCTCAGTGAGTGGTTCAGTGTGATTGCTGAGATGGAAGTTACTATCAGTATGGCTTCCCTGGTTCATAATGAACCGGACTGGTGTTTTCCCGTGGTGGATTCATCATATTTCCATATAGAGGCGGAAGCCATTGGCCATCCATTGATTCCCGCGACTACCAGGATTGCGAATGATTTTTCCATGGAAGGAACCGGAAAAATAGCGGTGATCACGGGATCCAATATGGCAGGGAAAAGTACATTCCTTCGATCGCTTGGCACGAATATAGTACTGGCACTAATGGGAGCGCCTGTCTGTTCAGTGAGCATGAGGCTGAGTACAATGAAACTGATTAGCAGTATGAGGGTTTCTGATAACTTAGCGGAGAACACATCCACTTTCTTTGCCGAATTAAAGAAATTGCAATACATCATCGGGGCAGTGAACCATAAGGAACCCGTTTTCATACTCCTGGATGAAGTATTACGTGGAACCAATTCACACGATCGTCATAAGGGATCACAGGCATTGATAAGACAGCTACTTCAAAGTAAGGCAGTTGCAGTAATGGCAACACATGATACTGAACTCGCCAATTCGGAATCAGCGGCAGACCCTTCTGTGACCAATTATCATTTTGAAGGTAAGATCATCAGCGATGAGCTCTATTTTGACTATAAAATCAAAAAAGGAATCTGTGAAAGCCTGAATGCTACGACCCTCATGAAAAAAATAGGTATTCACTTTCAGGATTAATATATTTACGCAATCCGGTAACAGGATTCAATCCCCTTCATTCCATGATAAATACAACAGTTAATATAAAGACTTTCAGAAATCTTGTTTCCAGGAATAAAAAACGCCTGCGAAGCTTTCTTACGCGTGTAGAAAAAAAAGACCCGAAAAATCTGCACCTCGTTACACTGGAAGCCAATGAACTTTCATGGGCAAAAACGGATTGCATGGACTGTGCCAATTGTTGCAAAACCATGTCCCCGACTTATACCCAGAGAGATATTCTACGCATTGCGAAATACATGGGCATGACGGCCAGGGCTTTTAAGGAAAAGTGGTTATATAAGGACCGGGTTGGTGACTGGTTGAATAAAAGTCAACCCTGCCAGTTCCTTGACATAAAAACCAATCTTTGCGGCATTTATGAAGTGCGACCAGGGGACTGCGCCGGTTTCCCCCACCACGGTACGAAAAAAATCAAAGACTACTTACATGTGTACAAGCAAAATGTGGAATTTTGTCCGGCCACTTATCGTCTCGTGGAATTTATGGAAGAAGGAATTTCGGATGGGAAGTGGGAGTTAAAATAAATATCATGTGGGCTGCAGAAAAAAAAGGTTTTAAAGCCTGGCTGCAATTGGAAAAATCACTTTCGGATCATTCAGTTGAAGCCTATCTGAGGGATATAGAAAAATTAACACAATATCTTGTATTACAGAAAACGGATTTATCAATTGAAAACATCCGTTTAAAAGAACTGCAGGAATTTCTGAAATGGATCAGTGTTCTTGGCATGACTGCAAGCTCCCAGTCGCGCATCGTTTCAGGTATCCGTTCATTCTTTAAATATTGTATACAGGAAAATCTCGTTAGGCAGGATCCTACACTGCTTCTTGAAACGCCTAAACTCCGCAGATCGTTACCGGACTTTCTGAGTGTGGAAGAAATCAACCGGATCGTAGAAGCAATTGATCTAAGTAAACCCGAAGGAGAAAGAAATCGTGCAATCCTGGAAACCATGTACAGCTGTGGTTTACGGGTATCAGAATTAGTGAACCTGCGTTTGTCGTCACTTTATCCGGATCTGGGATTTATTAAAGTCATTGGAAAGGGCGACAAGGAAAGATTGATTCCCATTGGTAATACTGCTTTAAAATTTATTGGCATTTACCGTCACCAGGTGCGGACACATACGGAAATAAAAAAAGGTAATGAAGATATTCTCTTTCTCAACCGGAGGGGTGCCCGTTTATCAAGACAAATGATTTTTATTTTACTGAAAGCACTTGTTCGGGAAGCGGGAATAAAAAAAACCGTTTCGCCCCATACTTTCCGGCATTCTTTTGCCACACATCTGGTGGAGGGCGGCGCTGATCTCCGTGCTGTTCAGGAAATGCTGGGACATGAAAGTATTACGACTACAGAAATATATACGCATCTTGATCGCGCATATTTGAGAGAGACGCTTCAGAAATATCATCCTGCATTTCAAACCTCTTAAAGCCTAAAGCCTAAAGCCCAAAGCCTAAAACTACTTTTTAGAACACTAATAATATTTCTCGATTACTCATGATTTCTCCAAACATTTATAAAAAGTTTTAGGCTTTGGGCTTTAGGCTTTAGGCTTTAGGCTTTAGGCTTAGAAAAATTTCTTCACAATCCCCAACGCTCCCTGTTTCCACGGAACTCTGTGGGATATCCCGGTGCTGGTTTTCTGGAATTTTTCCATGTTGGCAATATACCATTCATAATTACGCAACAATGCATCCTTGTTTGAGAATTTAGGCGCATAACCCAGTACCTTTTCCGCTTTTTCAATGGAGACAAAGGAATCTTTTGAAGCGGTTTCATAAACCCAGGGATACAAAGGAGATATATTCAATTTGTTAAGAATTCGCAATATCCAGATAGCTGCTCCCGCCGGAACACCTGTTATTTTTTTTCCAAATCCTGCCCTGTCTAAAACTACCTGGTAGTCTTCCTTAATGGTTGTAAATGATTTGGCACCCACATTAAAAGTATCATTGGCCTTGGCCGCGTCTATTGTAGAGGAAAGATAAATTGCCGCGCAGAAATCTTCCACATCCATCAACTGGTATTTATTATTCCCACTTCCAAGCACCGGAAAGCCCTTGCCATCTTTTGCCCAGTCATAAAACACACCGAATACACCAAGACGTTCAGGACCTATAAATGATTTGGGCCGGAAGATTGGAACACAGAGTCCTTTTTTCCGGAATTCCACGCAGATTTCTTCTGCTTTTACTTTACAAATACCATAATCCCCAACACCATAGAGTTTGTCATCTTCCACCAGCGGATGATGATCCGGAACTCCATAAACTGCCGTTGATGAAATATGTATCACGCGCTGTATGTGATTGTCAAATGCAGATTGTAAAACATTGCGGGTACCGTCCAGATCAGTAGAATAAATGTCTTCTTTTTTGTATAGCGGCAATGCTGCTGCCGTATGAATTACAAAATCAATTCCCTGCATGGAACGGTCAACCATGGCGCGATCCCTGATATCTCCTTTTATTTCTGTGATCCGGTCTTTTTCGGGATAATCAAAGTCAGCAATATCGAGGGAAACCACTTTATGACCCCGGTCCAGCAAATAACGTGTCATATTTATTCCCAGGAAACCGGCTCCTCCTGTAATTAGATAAGTGCTCATAGTTCAGATCATTCAGTTTTAACAAAGTAAAGAGGCGCAAAGATACTCAATATAAAAAATGTATGCAAGCGTGGAATTCATATTCTGGCAAGGTTGTTGAATTTTATATTCAATAATTTGTCAACTTAAATTTTTCTTATATGAGCTTACAGAGACTTTTCACAGCAACACTTTCAGGTATCGTTATCGGTATACTGATAGCCCCTGCCAGGGGTGCTGATACCCGGAAAAAATTTAGTGAT